>CAINTU010000123.1 GCA_903853515.1 uncultured Micrococcales bacterium
GGCAGCAAATCGAGTATTTTTGGTCGCGTCATCTTGCCGACCTCTTCTGGCGGCATCATTGGTGCAGTTTTGCTTGGTCTTGGCCGTGCGGTTGGCGAGACTGTCGCGATTTTCTATGTGTTGAACCTAAGCCCAGATATCAACTGGGGTCAGCTGCTTGAGCCACGCGGCGGGGCAGTAGCCTCTTGGATTCTCGCTCGTTTTGGTGAGGCCACCAACAAAGAAGCTTCTGGCCTCATTGCAGCCGGTCTAGTCATATTCACGGTGACGTTGATTGTGAACTTCATCGCGAACTCAATTGTCAATCGATCACAACCTTGGCGCAAATAATGAGCACACAACAACCACGCCCAGCGAAACAACCCTGGTCAAGATCAAACGCCGCACAGCGACGCGAGATTATCGCGGCCAGCGTGTTGCCGCTAATTGTGACGGCAGCGATTTATTGGATCTTGAAAATCGATTACACCGTTGCCCTAATTGGTGTATTTCTTCCGCTGCAGGTTTTGTCGGCGGCAGCAGTTGGTCTACGTGCCTTTGGTCGTCGAGGCATCTGGGATGCCTTGTTGCTCGTGCTCACGATCTTCTTGTCGGCAAACGTTTTGGTTCTTTTGGCATCGGTGCTTGCCTCAGTAATCGGCAAGGGCTTTGGGGCGCTCAGCTCGCAATTCTTTTTGCAAAACAACATCTATGTCTCGACCACAACTTCGCTCGAATACGGTGGCGTGGGTCACGCAATCCTTGGTTCATTGATTGTGGTGGCAATCACAACTTTGCTTGCGGTGCCACTAGGCATCTCGATTGCAGTGTTCTTGACTCAGAGCCAGTCGCGACTTCGTGGGCCGGTGCGCACTTTCACTCAGGCGATTAGCGGTCTGCCATCGGTGGTATCGGGCTTGTTTATTTTGTCGATCATGCCTTATTTGCATTTGCAACACGTTGGTTTTGCCGGTGCATTGGCCTTGTTCCCACTGATGTTGCCAACCATCGCGCGTGTGGCAGAAGAGGCCTTGCGTCTTGTGCCGGCCGATCTGCGAATGGCTGCTTTAGCCCTGGGCGCGCCTAACTACCGGGCGTTTTTCAAAGTGATTTTGCCTGCAGCAAAAACCGGCATTATGACTGCGCTGTTGCTTGGACTTGCGCGTGTGGTTGGCGAGACCGCGCCGCTTGTTTTGACTCTAGGTTCAAATAACTCGACTAACCTGAACCCTTTCGACGGGGGTATGGCTAGCCTGCCGAGATATATCTATTCGTTCGTTAACACCAAATACCAAACTTCACAAGAGCGTGCTTGGGGCGCCGCACTCGTGCTACTGATGGTCGTTGGTCTGTTGTTTGGCGCTGCCCGCGTTTTGGGTCGCAAAAAGAGTTTGAAAACTAAAGCCTCAAAAGCAACCAAGAAGGGCAATCGCTAATGGCAAACGAATTGGCAACCGCGTCTACATTGCACACCGAAGACGTTAGCGTCTGGTTTGGCGATCGTCAGGTGCTTGACAAAGTCAGCCTAACTTTTCCGGCTAACCAAGTCACCGCGCTGATCGGCCCATCGGGTTGCGGCAAGTCAACTTTCTTGCGCACGCTAAATCGCATGCACGAGCTAATCCCAGGCGCAGGTTTAGCTGGCGCGGTTTACCTTGATGGCAAAGATATTTATGGTGAAAATGTTGACGCTGTTGATGTGCGCATCAACATCGGCATGGTTTTTCAGAAGCCAAACCCTTTCCCAACGATGTCGATCAAAGAGAACATCTTGAGTGGGCTCAAGCTAAGTGGACGCAAAATCGGTGATAGTGAAGAGCTTGTTGAGACCTCACTTCGCCGCGCATCAATTTGGAACGAAGTCAAAGACCGACTCGACGACCAAGCCCTGTCGCTTTCGGGTGGCCAGCAGCAGCGTCTTTGCATTGCCAGATCTCTTGCGATGAACCCTCAAGTGCTTCTCATGGATGAGCCTTGCTCGGCCCTAGACCCTGGCTCAACCCGCCGTATCGAAGAGACAATCGAAGAGCTCAGCGATTCGATGACCATCGTTATCGTCACCCACAACATGCAGCAAGCGCAGCGCGTTTCGCACCAGACCGCATTCTTTTTGGCCGATGACAACACCCCTGGCGGTGTAGTCGAGTTCGGATCAACCGAAGACGTGTTCAACCGCCCAGTCGATGCAAGAACTAACGACTATGTCAACGGGCACTTCGGTTAACAAACGTTAACCTTTGTTTCACCCTCTAGCAATAGAACAACTGCCGTCTGTTTTAGTTGCGAAGGTTCAATAAAAGTGTCTAAAGAGACACTCAATCAAATTAGGAGAAAAATGCGTAACCGCTTTTTGACCACCGTTGTTGCAGCTGCTGCTGTATCAGCTTTGGTTTTCACCGTTCCTGCAAACGCAGCTGGCATCACTCTTGCCGGTGGTGGATCGTCATTCGACAACAACGCCATGCAGGCTTGCTTGTCTTCATACACAACCGACACCGTAACTTATGACTCACAGAGCTCAGGCGTTGGCCGTGCTGGTCTAGTCTCAGGCACCTACGCATGGGCTGGTTCAGACGGCACCTATGCCGCTACTGATGCACAGCCTGCACACTATGTAACCGTGCCAATGCTCGGTGGACCAATCGTTTTTGCTTACAGCGTTCCTACCGCTGGTGATGGCCTACAGCTAACCCCAAAGGTTATTTCAGAGATCCTAAAGGGCGAAATCCTTAGCTGGGCTGACCCACAGATTGCTGCTTTGAACCCAAAGCTTCGTCTTCCAGTTGCAACCACTAACGGTTACATCAAGTCGGCAGTTGCTGGCACCGGCACCTATGACAAGGTAATCAGCTCAAAGGGTGTTGTTAGCTATGTCAAGTCAAACCCTGCCAACACTGGTAACTATGACTACTCAGACAAGTACAAGATCAAGGTCGCGTACCGCGCATCGGGTTCGGGTACAACTGCTAACCTAACCAACTACCTAGCACAGACCTCAGGTGAGACCTGGACTGCAAGCAGCAAAGACCTACAGGCATCTGCAAAGACCGCGACAAACGGTGTTGCCGGAACTTTTGCTCCTGTTGCTACTTCGTTCTCGACCTCTTCTGACCTAGCTAGCTACGTTGAAGACACCACTTGGTCATTCGGTTACTTCGACTTGAGCGACTCGCTTTCGGCTGACGTTTCGTTGGCTAAGTTGCAGAACGCTGCAGGTGCATTCGTTGCTCCTACCGCTTCAGCTGCTGCGAAGTTCCTAGCTGCTCAGTCGATCATCACCGGTGCAGACCAGCGCACCAACGGCACTTTGGCGATTGACTTCACCAAGGTTGTGCCAGGTGCATACCAGGCTTCGATCGTGTCATACCTGATTGCTCCGGCATTCACAGGCACAGGCAAGAGCACCAACGCTAAGAACCTAGCAATCGGTGCTTGGGCTAAGTATGTAGTTTCAACCTGTATGCCAGCACAGGGTGCAGGCTTGGGCTATGTTGCTCTAACCGGTGCTCTAAAGGCATCTGCTCTAAACCAGATCAAGACAATCGGCTAGTTAGTTTCTAACTAACAGCAAATATGAGCGTGGCCCAGATTCATTCTGGGCCACGCTTTATATTTGATTAACAACAGCAAAGGACCCCAGGTGAAATCAGCTAAAAGAGTTATGGCAAGCGTCAGCATCGCAGCGGCAGCTTTGTTGGCCCTCAGCGCCTGTGATCCACCGATGCCGCCAGAAGTTCAGGCACGTCTGGCCGAACAGAGCTACACCTGTGAACCAGGCACTGCCACAGTTGCATTCACCACAAACATGACGCCTGATTTGACTCAGGGCTGGTCAGATAACCTGACCTATACCGACTGCGCCGGGTCGATGATGCTGACCCCAAGCTATGCCTACAAAGGTGCAGGCCTAATCGCCGCCGATTATGCGCCCGCTGCAACCGACTGCACGATAGACGCCCAGGTGCCTTTTGCAATAGAAGCAGGCGTGTTGCTTTACCAGCTTTCAGATGCCAGCTCGCTTTATCTGAGCAAAGACACCACTCGAAAAATCTTGTCTGGGCAAATTACAAATTGGAACAATCCTGCAATCGCGCACGACAATCCCAATAGCCAGTTCTCAGATTTGCCAATCACAATTCGCAAGACGGCAGACGCCAACGCTTTTGGTGCGTTCGCTAACTGGATTTTTGGCAGCACTGCCACTCCGGCAACGGCAATCAAGACTGATATTGAAACTGATTTCACAAAGTTCAAACCACTGGCTGAAGGTGAAATCGCTATTGCGCCTAACAGCTTTGCAGTCGGCCTCGGTTTATACCCAGCCTCAATTTTGGTGGGCAGCGACCCAAATAAATCAGAAGACGTGGCAAACCCAGACTCTGCTGGCATTCTCTCTGCAGGCACACAGCTGAAGCCTTCGACTCAAGGTTCAAACGTTTCGATTCAGTTAGATAACTCAATCAGCCCGACACCGCCTGATGGCGTTGACATCGTTGCCGCGCCTTACCAGGCAATCTATGCGGTGAACCTATACCTTTGCCAAGACAACCTTTTGAACCGGGCAATCGCAAGGTATTTGTTGCGTCAAGATAGCCAAGGCGCACTA
>CAINTU010000124.1 GCA_903853515.1 uncultured Micrococcales bacterium
TACCGCGATAACTGCAAGGTCGGTCAGCCGCTTAGTGACGCTAAGGCAAAGACTGAGACCAAGGCAGCACCGGCAGCAAGCCAGGGCACCGGGTTATCACACCCAGTGCGCAAGCGTTTGCCAAAGTCTCGTCCATCATCGACCACCTCGTTCACCGTTGGTGGCGCTGAGGGTTACATGATTGCTGGCTCATACCCAGACGGTGGCTTGGCTGAGGTATTCCTAAAGCTAGGCAAGCAGGGTTCAACCCTTGCCGGTGTTATGGATGCCTTCTCAATCGCTGTTTCGATTGGTTTGCAATACGGTGTGCCGCTAGAGACCTTCGTTCAGAAGTTCACCAACGTTTCTTTCGAGCCAGCTGGTCTGACAGATGACGCTGATGTGCGTATGGCGAAGTCGCTAATGGATTACATCTTCCGCCGTTTGGCAATCGATCACCTGCCAACCGAGACTCGCCAGGCAATGGGCATCAACACCGCTAGCGAGCGTTCGGCAGCACTTGACGCCAACAGCGCCTATGCTCAGGCACCAACCACCGCCGAGATCGAAATCGTTGCAGCAGCACCTGCCGCTCCGGTAATCGAAATCAAGGTTGAGGCAGTTAGCGAGCCAAAGCGCGAAGTTCACTCTTCAGCCGAGTTGTTCGACTTGCTGCAAGGCACCGAGTCAGATGCTCCGCTTTGCTTCAACTGTGGAATCAAGATGCGTCCATCGGGCTCATGCCACGTCTGTGAAGGTTGCGGATCGACAAGCGGTTGCAGCTAAACACTGCGAATAGAAATTCAAAAAGTGGAGCCAACGAATTTTGTTGGCTCCACTTTTTATCTAACAGCAGGTTTGTGGCAAAAGATTGTTTAGAGCAAAAGGTAACCTTGATAAGTGATTTATAAGTTTCTCTATCGTCATGTGTTTTTGCACATGGATGCAGAGTTTGCACACCACTTGGGCATGGCGTTTATAAGAACGCTGCCTGCATTAAATTTTTGGTTTAACGACAGACGCATCAAACAGGCGGAATTCAAAAAGATTAATGCTTTTGGCCTTGAGTTCGATGGCGTTTTAGGAGTGGCAGCCGGCTTTGATAAAAATGCAAAGGCTGTCAGAGCGCTTGGTTTACTGGGATTTTCGCACGTAGAAGTGGGAACAGTCACAGCGATTGCTCAACCTGGCAATGAAAAACCGAGACTCTTTAGATTGCCCAAAGATTTAGCGCTGGTCAATCGCATGGGTTTTAATAATGAAGGCGCAGCGCTGGTTGCTAAGCGCTTAGAGCGATTGAGGGCAAGCAAAGCTAAGCTGCCGATTATCGGGGTCAACATTGGCAAATCGAAAGTTACCGAGCTTGCCGATGCAGTCGATGACTATGCGCAGAGCACCAAGCTTCTTGCCAAATTCGCAGATTATTTGGCCGTAAACGTTTCTTCACCAAATACCCCAGGGCTACGCTCTTTGCAGTCGATTGAAGCCCTTCGACCGATTTTAACCGCGGTTACGGCGCATGCAGAAGGCAAACCGGTTCTCGTGAAGATCGCACCAGATCTAAACGATGCTGACGTCAAAGCAGTCGCCGAACTCGTGCTCGAGCTCAGCCTTGCCGGCCTCATCGCCACAAATACGACCATTGCCAGAACCGAACTTGTATCGAGTGCAGCCGATGTTGCAACAGCTGGCGCCGGCGGCCTGTCTGGTGCACCACTAGCGTCTCGTTCGCTAGAGGTGCTAAAAATCGCTCACAAAACTTTAGGTGATTCTGCCGCAATTATTTCGGTAGGCGGCATAACCACGGCAGCCGAAGTTAACGAACGGTTGGCAGCGGGGGCAACTTTAGTGCAGGGTTACAGCGCCTTTATTTACGAAGGCCCCGCCTGGCCATTCCGGATCAATTCGGCGCTGAAAAAAGAGCTGAACTAAACCAATCGACCTTCAGGTGCTTTGGTCTCGCGAGCATCAAACACCGCTACAGGTGCAAGAATCTCGGTGACTTTCTGCATGATTTCTTGCGGAATCTTGACGCCTACGGCCTTTAGGTTATCGGTGATCTGTTGCGGCTTAGTTGCGCCAACAATCGCACTAGACACGTTTGGATTTTGCAACACCCAAGCTAAAGCAAACTGCGCCATAGTTAGTGAAAGCTCATCGGCAAGCGGCTTCAGATTCGCAACTGCAGTCAAGACATCGTCTGCCAAGTACTTGGTCATCGATGCACCAACTTTTTCGTGAGCAGCGCGCGAATCAGCA
>CAINTU010000125.1 GCA_903853515.1 uncultured Micrococcales bacterium
ACAGCATCAGCATCAGTCGGCTCAGCAACAACATCAACAGAAGTTGTGTAAGGGTCTAGAACAACCTGGTCACCATCAGACACATCAGTGCCATCAACCTGGAACGTAGCCAAGCTAGTGTCGTCGTTTGCCGCGACAGTAAGAGTCGCTCTGTAGTCAGATGTTGTGACACCATCTGCAGCGGACACAATCACAACAAGAGTGTTGTCGCCAACTTCAAGACCTGTGTCACCAAGTACTTCGTAAGTAGCATTTGCATCAACCGTTGTTGCCTCGACGTCGACAAAGTCGGTGCCGTATGGCAGATCAACTGTAGATCCGTCAATCACATCTTCGCCGTTCACCGTGAATGCGCTCAAGTTAGTGTTGTCGCTCAACGCGACATTCAAGATGACGTTGTAGTCAGTCGAATTAACGCCATCTGCAGCCGTGACGATAACAGTGAGCGTGTTGTCGCCAGCTTGAAGATCTGTTGCACCAAGAATTTCGATGGTTGCAAATGCGTCTGTCGCAATTGCTGAAACATCAACTGAAGTTGTGTAAGGGTCGAGGCTGACCGTGTCGCCGTCAGCAACAACTGAGCCATTCACTTTGAACTCTGAAAGTGTTGTGTCGTCATTCTGAAGAACATTCAAAGTAACTGTGTAAACCGAAGTTGTTGACTGGTCTTGACCGGTAACGGTCACGACAAGAGTGTTAGCGCCAGTGACCAAATTGTCGTTGCCTGTGACTTGATAAACAGAACTTGAGCTCGTCGTGAGAACTTGAACATCTACTGAGGTCGTGTTGTAAGGCAAATCAAGAGAAGAACCGTCGGTGACATCGGTGCCGTTAATAGTGAATGTGGATAACGAAGTGTCGACTAAAGCTGCGACAGTTAAAGTAATGCCATAATGCGAAACAGTTGTGGCGTCAGATGCTGTGACCGCGATGTCAACTGCATTCGAACCTGAGTGAAGATTGGTCGCCCCGCTGACACTAAATGTTGCGTTAGGGTCAGTAGTCTGCACCGCGACATCTGCGGTTTTAGTTTCGGCAGCAAGAGCAACGTTGTCACCTGGTGAAACCGTTGCGCCGTTCACCTGAAGTGACGACAGACTGGTGTCTGATGAAGTGTCGCTCGCAAACGATGCTTGATGCAACGGCAATACGAGTAGTAACGCAGACAGTGCAACAGCAATTGCACCAGAAAGGCGTGATGACGTTCTTCTCACAGGATGCTCCCTTAGGCTATCTAAGAAATCTAACCTGTTTTTAGGGCGATTTGTGAGAATAATCTGGGTTTTATACCAGTTGTATCGAAAACTTAACTTAAAGCGAAATCTTCGAAGCCTTCAGCCAAGGTCGAGTTTTGAACAAGACCTTGCTCAAACGACAAGGCTAGGCGCGCAGTTAGACTTAGCGAGTGAGCTTAAAAATCTCTGTAATTGGCCTTGGCTACCTCGGCGCCACCCACGCTGTGGTAATGGCGCAACTTGGTCACGAGGTGATTGGGGTCGAGCCAAACGTTGAGCGTCTAGACTCATTGCGGGCCGGCAAACTGCCTTTTTATGAACCTGGATTGCAGGAATCCCTGACCGATGCCGTGGCCAGCGGTCGATTAAGGTTCACAGATCGGCACAATGAGATCTCTGCGGCCGCCGATCTGCACTTTATCTGTGTAGGAACCCCTCAACTAACTGGTTCTCAAGCTGCTGATACCAGACATCTATATTCAGCGATTTCCGACCTGGCCACTGTGATTCAGGATGGCGCGGTGGTGGCGGGCAAATCGACGGTGCCGGTGGGCACAGCAGCTGATCTAAGGGCCGAATTGCTCAACAAATCTGGCAAAAAAGTCGAATTGGTTTGGAATCCCGAATTTTTGCGCGAGGGCCATGCGCTTCAAGATTCCCTGACGCCAGATCGCATTGTGGTAGGAATTTCGCCAGAAACTAAGGATTTAGGCCCTGAAATGGTGCTTAGGGCGGCATATTCAGCCCAAATTGCAGCCCAAATCCCATTTTTAGTGACTGACTTGGCCACCTCTGAGCTAGTTAAGGTCGCCGCAAACGCTTTTTTGGCCACAAAAATCAGTTTTATCAACGCTGTGGCCGAAATGGCCGAGCTAACTGGCGCAGACGCAGGGCAGTTGGCCGAGGCAATCGGCTTCGATGAACGCATCGGCAGCAAGTTTCTGCGCAACGGTATTGGTTTCGGTGGTGGTTGCTTGCCAAAAGACATCCATGCGTTCGAAGCCAAAGCCAGTGAAATCGGCGCCAAAGGCATAGCTTCGCTGTTGCAGGCAGTCGATTCGATCAATCTAGAGCGACGGGCGCGAGTTATTGACCTCGCCAAATTGGCTCTAGGCGAACTCACCGGCAAGCGAATCGTGGTCTTAGGCGCAGCATTCAAGGCCGAAACCGACGATATTCGTGAGTCGCCGGCCCTAGAGGTGGCTTTGGCGCTGAAATCTGCCGGCGCAACTGTTTTGGTGCATGATCCGATGGCCCTTGACGCCGTTCGATTGAAACACCCGGGCCTTGAAACCAAGGATGACCTGCTCGAAGCCCTAGCCGGCGCGGAATTAGCCATTTTGGCTACCGAATGGAGCCTTTATCGCAACCTTGACCCGGTGGCAGCCAGCTCGGTAGTTGCCGTCAAAAACCTAATTGATGGGCGCAATTATCTTGACGCCGAGAAGTGGCAGAGTGCCGGCTGGTCGGTCTTTGGCCTTGGTAGAGGCGCTTGAAGCCGGCAGCACTTTCGGGCATCAGCTTTGTGATGCCTGTTTTGAACGAAGAAAAGTACCTCAAGGCCGCTGTCGAAAGCATCTTTAGCCAGTTTGACGCTCTAGATAACGGCGAGTTTGGTCAAATCGAGGTCATTCTTGCGCTTGGCCCATCGGTTGATAAAACTGATGCAGTCGCCGCAGAACTTGCCTCTCGACTGCCCGTGAAAATCGTAGCCAATCCGACGGGCAAGACTGCAGCTGGCCTAAACCTGGCAATCGAGGCATCGCACTCAGACGTAATCGTAAGAGTCGATGCTCACAGCGAGCTTTCGCCTGAATATGCGGCCAAGGCATTTGAACTTTTGCAAACAACTGGCGCTGCCAATGTCGGCGGTGTTATGCGCGCTGAAGGCACGAATGCGTTTAGCAATGCTGTTGCTTTTGGCTACGGCAGTCGCTTTGGGCTTGGTGGTGGCACTTTTCACGTGGGTGGCACGGCCGGGCCAAGCGATTCTGTCTATCTAGGTGTCTTCAGGCGGTCTGTGTTGGGCGAAGTCGGGGGCTTTGACGAGCAGATAATCCGTGGTCAAGATTGGGAACTAAATCTGCGTATTCGTGAGGCAGGCCATGTGGTCTGGTTCGACCCGAGCCTTGTGGTTGGCTATCGGCCTCGATCGAGTTGGCGGGCGTTGGCGAAACAGTTTTTTGACACCGGTTTTTGGCGGGCCGCTATCACCCGCAAAAACTTTGCCCGCGCAAACCTAAGATATTTCGCCCCGCCAGTGATGGTTGTGGGCACACTTGGTGGATTAGTGGCCAGCATTGCAACGGGTTCGTTAATTGGTGTGATTCCGTCTGCCTTTTACCTAGGATTCGTGGCCCTCGCCGCGGTCAGCGCGAAAAATCTTGATCTGCGCAGCCGGCTGAATCTCTTGGTTGTCTTGCCGACAATGCATTTCGCCTGGGGCATCGGCTTTATTGTCGGCATGTTTGGCTAAGGGTCGCCCTAAACTTAAACGAGCGCGAGGCGCCTATGCGCGAAAGGCAAAAATGTCGAAATTCAAAGTGACCAAGGCAGTGATTCCTGTTGCCGGTATGGGAACTCGGTTCTTGCCCGCCACAAAGGCTATGCCCAAAGAAATGCTGCCGCTAATTGACAAGCCGGTTATTCAATATGTTGTTGAAGAGGCCGTTGCAGCTGGGCTCGACGACGTTTTGATGATTACGGGTCGCAACAAGAACGCACTTGAAAACCATTTTGACCGCGCCACCGAGCTAGAGCACACTTTGACCGCAAAAGGCGATCACGGCAAGCTCGACAAAGTTCAAGAGTCAACTGACCTGGCCAACGTGCATTATGTTCGCCAAGGTGATCCACTAGGTTTGGGTCACGCAGTGTTGCGAGCAAAGGCTCACGTCGCCGAACACAGTTTTGCTGTTTTGCTCGGTGATGACGTGATTGATTCACGCGATGTTTTGCTTGCCAAAATGCTCGAGGTGCACGAGTCGACTGGTTCGAATGTGATTGCCCTGATGGAAGTCGACCCAGATCAGATTCACCTTTATGGTTGCGCTTCGGTGGTGCCGACAGATGACCCAGATGTGGTGACAATCAGCCATCTTGTTGAGAAGCCTAAAAACGAGGATGCGCCATCGAACCTGGCCGTGATTGGTCGCTATGTTTTGCGTCAAGAAATGTTTGGCGTTTTGGAACAAACCGCGCCTGGTCGCGGCGGTGAAATTCAATTGACCGATGCATTGCAAACCGCGGCTGCCGACCCGTCGATTGCAGGCGGTGTCGTCGGTGTGATCTTTAAGGGTCGCCGCTATGACACTGGCGACAAACTTGACTTTATTAAGGCGACGCTGCGCATCGGTGTCGACCGCAGCGACATCGGCGAAGACCTGCGTGCCTGGCTGCACGATTTTGCCAAAGAAATTTAAACTCAACCAATCGAGAAAGCAAAAATGACTTCACAGAAAATTGTGGTCTGTTCGTTTTATACGGCCGATGACTATTACCGAGAACATGGCGAGCGTTTGCGCGCGAACCTTGAGCGCTTGGGTGTCGAGCTTGAAGTGCGTGAAATCGAGAAGAAGCCGGGCGAAGACTGGGCTGCAATCTGTCGCAAAAAAGTACCGTTCTTAGCAGAAATGTGCCTCAAGTACCCTGAGCACAAAGTCTTTTGGATGGACGTCGACTGCATTCTGCTAGACCTTCCTGATTACATCGCCAACTCAACGGCCGACATCATCGGTTTTCAACGTGGCTATGGCAGCCCGACTTCGATTGGCTATGAAAAGCGCACTCGCTTTTGGGAACCATCGATCTGGGGCGTCAACTCAACCCCTCAGGCCCGCAAGATGATTGCCGATGCGGCAGCGATTGAGTTGACCTATGAGGGCGCGGCGACCGATGACTACTTTATGGAAGAAGCCTGGCGCGCCAACTGCGACGTGCTGACTTTTCAGTTTGTGCCATCAAACGCTGTGGTCGGCAAGGGAATCCCTGTAGCTAACGCGCGGCCAGCGTTTTTCAAATTTGGTTCGAGCGGTAACGTCGACGAATTCAAAGGCAAAGTAGTTCAGCACACCACCAGTGTCAAAGGATTGCGCAAGCGTGTATTGCGCTTCGCGAAAAATCTCGAGAAGCGAATGCCGGCGAACACCTCGCGAAGATTGCGACTGATCGCAGACAGCTTTGGCATCACAAACATTTTGGTTTCGAACCGAATGAACCCGGCAGAACTCGCCCGCCGCACTGGGCTAAAAGAAATTTTGCGCACCAGCCAATCTGGCGAAGCAGTCAAATATCACAAACTGGTGGCCGAGTTTAATAAGTCGTACTTGGCTACCCAACTCGAGACCGACACCATCACCTCGAGCAGAGCGTTTTTGCACTACAGCGCAAGGCCACAAAAGAAAAAGCCAGTGCAATTGGCTTGGTGGACTCAGCCGAATCCTGGCAATTTTGGTGACTGGCTAAGCCCATTGATTGTCGGCAATTACACCGACCGCAGATTGATTCTGCAGCCGCCGGTAAAGATTGCGGTCAAAGACCACATGATGGGTCTCGGCTCAATCGGTCGCTTCATCAAAGCAACTTCGGTTGTAGTTGGCACCGGAATTTCGAGCGATGACCTGCAGCTATCAAAGAGCGCAAAGTATGTTTCTGTGCGCGGCCCAATCACGGCTCGCGTTGTGGCTGCCTCGGGTGGCCCGACGGTGACAAGTTTTGGTGACCCTGGCGTTTTGATGTCGCGCGTGATGCCGGTTGATCGAGGTGCAACAAATGGTCGCGTCGCTCTGGTTCGCCATTTCACCCACCGCGCGATTCCATTAGTGCTCAGAAACGACATGGATGAGCTTGAGGTGCTAATGAGTCACCCCGACGACATTCGTGATCTCGTTGTTGCGTTAAACCAATACGACCATGTGGTCACCTCTGCCATGCACGTGTTTATCAGTTGCCAGTCTTATGGCGTGCCCTGTGCTCTAGTAACCTTTGAGGGTTTTGAAGACGCGGTGCACGGCAATGGCATCAAATACACCGACTATGCCGAAGGTGCCGGGCTTGACCCGGTTAGCCCAGTGAGCATTGGTCTCGACCTAAACAAAGTAGACATCGACAAGATTGTGCGCCACGACAAGGTGAGCGAAGCTAAAAAAGACGAAGTTGAAAAGGCAATCCGTGATGGTTTGCTGCTGCTATAGAACTGAATCGGCAGTGCCTGTTTTAGTCGCTCAAATTTCGTAGGCTTAACCTCGCGAGTGCAAAGATTTCAAGCGCAAAACGTTAGAAGAATCGAGCAATAGATGTTTTCAATTCTCAAGGGATTGCCGAATCTGTTCGGGCAGATTTTCAGAAGGGCCAACTTCGAGTTAAAGCAATCATCTTGATTGTTGTCGCTTCATTGATTCCGTTGTCACAGCTTTTTGTTATCAAAGTTTTTTCTACGATGATTATGCACAAAAAGGCCGGCCTTTCGGTGTGGCACATTGTTGGTCAATTTGCTCTTTTTTTTGGGCTCTATGGCAGCACACATTTGATCACCTATTGGCAAAAGACATACCGTGTCAAAGTTTTCGATGGTGCCTTCAAAATAATGGACACCAAAAATAAGTTGAAAGAAACTTGGCAGTGGGCCTTGGCCTTTGAATTGACCAATCTGTTTCACATGATCATCACCGCCGTTATTTTGATTGTGTATTTCTCTTTTGTCGACTGGCGCTTCGGCATATTGAACTTCTTGGTTATTTTGGCTTCACTCGAACTAATAGCCTGGCTCTATAGAAAGCACTTGAAAGACCAACACAAGTTTGTTGACGCTAGAAACAAGAAACAGCATGTCGAGAATTCGATTCGAGTTGGCTCGCGTATTCGTTCTGGCGAAGCTGGCACCTTGCTTTCGAGTGCCGGTCTTGTAGTTTTGCTCGCTGCCCTTTTGCTCTTGAGCTATACCAACGTGCTTGACGCGAGCGGTGCTGTCGTGTTGTTTCTTGGTCTTCGCATGCAGAACAGCAACCTAAGCGGCATTAGCGGCGGTCTGATGCGTCTTGCTCGCGCAATGGCATATTCTGGGCAAAAGTATGAAGACGAAGACGAGGATGAAGACTAGCGATTCGGCTGGCAGCTCTGTCGGCAAAATCGAACTGGTTATTGGTTTCAGCACTCTTGAAAGTCGACTTGAAGGCCTCAAGTTGCCCCCCGCTCGCCCCGGTAGGCACATAGTCATCGCTGTTCAATCTGGCACCGAGACGCAAGTCACCTTCGATTTTGAGGCGATGCGTGCAGGTCGCCACGATATGAACCTGATTCTGCTCGCGGGGCGAGGCGTAACTAAAAGTCGAAATCGCGTGCTTGAAGCCGCCATCGAACTCGGCGCAGAGTTCTTGGTTTTTGCTGATGACGATGTGGTCTTTGACGAAACCGGTTTGCAGTCAGGCGTCGAATATTTGCAGGCACACAGCGACAAAGATATCTTGCTCGGCAGAGTGATCGACGAAACCGGTGCCTTGCGCAAGGCCTACCCTGCCGGATTTGTCTCGTTGAGCAGGTTCAATTCGGCGCGAGCCGGCACAGTCGAGATCATGGTGCGCATTAGCGCTCTGTCTAAATCTGGCGTGCGATTCGACGAAAATTTTGGAGCTGGCGCCAACCCAAATTTTTTGGGCGACGAATACATATTTGTGAGCGATATGTTGACGGCCGGCTCTCGTGGCGTCGCGGTGCCGTTTGTATTTTGCACGCACCCTGCAGTTTCAAGCGGAACCGATTGGCAAGACCGCAAAGCGCTTAGCGCCAGAGCAGCGGTTTTCAAGCGTGTGTTTGGTGCCGCTAGCGTATTTGTGCGCGCTGGATTCGCTGCGCGAAAACTAGGTGCCGGACTGCGTGCAGGCGATTATCTGCGCTTTGTATTCAATCGTTTCTAATAGACGCCGATAACAAAAGCAGCAATCGGCGCAAGCAACAACATCGAGTCGAACCGATCAAGCAACCCACCAAAACCAGGTAGCCAGTCAGAGGCATCCTTGGTGCGAAGCCAACGCTTGAATGCCGACTCTAGCCAGTCGCCGGCAATGGCCAGCGCCGTCAAAAGCGCAAAGCTTTCGGGGCGAAGTGATCCGACAGCATAGAGTGCGGCGGCACCCATCGCGGCGCTAACCAACAACCCGGCAAGAGTCTTATTAGGCGAAATGGTGCCAAATATTTTTGCGCTGAGATATTTGCGCTTGCCCAAAAAGGTGCCGCCAACCCATCCAGAAACATCGAAAACCGCGAGGCAGAAAACCAGAGCGATCGCCGCGGTTGGCGCCAGCGTGATTTGCAGAAACCCCCAAACCAAAAGGCAGATGGCGGCCGCGAAAGTGAAGGCAACCTGAAAGCGCGCGCCATCGGCTTTATAGATAGGCCAAATCAGAAGCACCGCAAGCCACCACGGGCACAAAGTCAAATCGTCGTATGAATAGAGAGCACAAGAACTCAAAACGACCAAAACTGTGCTGAACATTGCATAACGCTTAGAAACAGTGATTAGCCTTGCGAATTCGTACCACATGATGGCGCTGCAACTCAGCACCAAGGCAAACATCGAATGAGAACCACCGATATAGCTGAGGCCAACAACAGTTGCGATACCTAGCCAGCTCGCCCAGCGTTGGCGCAAAATCGGTTGCCTAGAGAGCAGCACCAAAGGCAAAGTGAACAGCAACAAAAGGCCTGCCGAATAAAACGTATTGAGCGCAACGTTGTCGCTAAACATCAAAACCCTTCGACGCGAGAATGCTCGCGATAGTTCTGCGGCGCAAAAAAGCGGTAGCGATTGCGCCAAAAATCAACACCCACATCGCGAAGCGCAATACGGCAGCGCCGTCGGCATAAAACTGCAGCACCAAAACAGTCAGAACTGCGATAAGACAGCGCTCAGTTTTGCCGACCGGCCCACCATTAAGCCTAGGCGCGCCTTTGGCATAACCCAGCAATGAAATCACAGTGGGCAGCGCGCTAGCTATAGCCGCAAACAGCACTAGGGCTAACAGGCGCCAGTCGCCAGTGACAATGGGCAGACAAGCAAATGAACCTATCAAGATGAAATCGGCAAGTCGATCACCCAATTCGTTCTTGACAAACCCGAGACGCGACGCCGTGCCTTGTGCTCGGGCTAATGCGCCATCGAGGTTTGCGCCGGCGAGCCGAACGATGCATCCGAGGGTGACAATAAGCGCCGAACATTGCAGCACACCAAACGCGGCGAGACCAGCGCCCGCAACGCCCAGCACTGTGAACGCGTCCGGTGATAGTCGAAGTTTGATTGCAAGACTGAGCACCGGGTTCAACACTTTGGTGAACCAGCTTTTGAGTGAATAGAGCGAAGGCATAATCGATTATCGAATCGAAAGTGTCGAACTAATCACATTGACACAGAGCGCCACACTCAACGCGTTGATGCCTACGGCTCCCCACACCCGCCACGCAAATCGGTGAACTCTGAAGTTGGCAAGAATCGCAACCAATGAAGTGATCATCGCAATGACGCAAACCAAAACATCTAGGCACGCGAAGAATGCAGCAAAGATCACCGGGGTCGAAATATATATCGGCGCGTAGAGCAATGCCCACTCAATAAGGGCTGTAATCGCAAAGAAGCTTGCGACGCGAAATGCAATGCGCGCAAATTGAAAAGCTATGCGAGCGTTTGTCGAAGCCGGTGAAGTTTCGCTGTCGAATTGGTTTTTCGGCCTAAGCGACATCAATGGCTCCAATAGGCAACAGATTGCCAAAGGCCGAACGGAAAAATTGCCAGGGCAGTGATTTGCACGAGCCCAAGAGTTGGGCGCAGCCAGCGTCGCAAGGTCGTGCCAAAAAGCCAACCCCCGGCCCCGACAATCACTATGCGTGCAAGACGTGGCCAGATTGCAGCAACCAATTGCTCAAAATTCATGTTGATGACGCCGGCCTCGTGTGCATAGACCTTCACTGGGATTCCGTTTGTCATCTGATCGTTGAACGCAGCTGCAGGGCTAGACAACAGCTGATTGTGGGCATAGTCGAACATTGCTTGGGTCGTTAGCGGCGACCAAGGATGCATGCCTTGGCGCACCAACCACCACGTGACGATTATGCCCAGAGCCGACCCGATAGCCGAACTCGCTATTAGCGCAGCCCCGCGTTTGTGCCAACCGACAGTCACAACTAATAACAAAAGAGGCATCTCAGCAATCAGTGGCCATGAAACGCCCTCGCCCATTGCCCAAAGAAAGCAAATTGCCAAGCCCGCCCAGCCGAATGCAACCTTCTGAACTCTAGAAAACCCAGCGCCTGGTTCGTCACGAATTGGCCGGCCAAGTGACGCTTGAATCTCAGATTTCACCCGACTTGTCAGCGTCGCAGGGTCAATTGAATCTGCGCTCGCTGGTTCACCCGAAACTAATTTGGTTGCTATCGATTTGCCGTGCCACAGGTTCAAGAGAGTGCGTTTGGTGTTGGATTTGCCTTTGCCAAGCAGTTCTCGAGTGCCAAGAATAGTTATGGGCAATAGCTCTGCACCTGAAAGTTGAGCAACCCTTGCCGCACCAGAGTGAAAGGGTTGCAACTTGCCATCGAAACTTCTAGACCCTTCTGCAAAGACGACTAGCACCACACCTTGCTCAATCAATGGTGCAGCCTGAGCCAAATCTTGCCAGCCGCTCTCACCGCGACGAATCGGCCAGATGCCAATCAGGTTGGTGGCCAGCAGTTCTGAGGCTCGATCGGCGAGCCAATAGTCTGCGGCCGCAGCGATTAGCACCGGCCTTGCTCTGCCGATTGTTGAAAGCACCAGTGCCGAATCGGCGTGTGAAGCATGGTTGGCGACGATAACCAGGGGCCCGGTCGGCAGGATTGGCTTTTTAGAGAGCGGCACCGCCTTGTGGCCACTCGGTGAATCAACAAAGCTGGTGACGCCTTTGCTAAAGATCGAGAAAATTAGACCCCAAAACTTTGCTCGCCACCAAGAGTTGCGCTTCAAAACATTGGGCTTCGCGGCCATTTGAACAATTAGGCGAGCTTGCAAAGATTTTGTTTTTGAGTCGATAGGCGAAGCGCCAACAGAGCTGCCCCCGGCAGTTGATTTACCCCGAATCTGCACATTTCAAGTATGCCTCGACTGGGGTAGGTTTAGAAGAAGGCAACTCTCGGTCAAGGGTTTCAAAAGTTATGAAATAACTGAAGAAGCTTGAGGAACAACATGCCACTTCGCCGCAATTTATTTGCAACCGTTATAGCGATCGGCTCGATTTTGGGCGCCGGCGCATCTGCGGGTCAGTTCTCGGCAGCTAACGCCGCTTCAAATGCGCCTAAGGTGATTTCGACTGCGACGTTGCCGGCGATGATCGGTGCGCCAACCAAAGTGAACGCCACCGCCGCAAAGTTTAATGTTTCACCAACCAAAATCACCTGGCAGTGGTTTATTGGCACAGCTGCAGTCAAAGGCGCAACGAAGTCGAGTTTTACCACCAGCTCAAACAATCTAGACAAAAAACTCTCTGTGCAAGAAACCGCTATTTTCAAAGGTGGCAAAAAACTAGTCGCGAAATCAAACCTTGTTGTGGTTGGCAAAATCACCCTGAGCGGCACAGCATTGTTGGCCTACACAGATAACACAAACACCGCACTCAAACTAACTCTGCCAACGCTGCCTGCTGGGGCAACTGCAACCTATAGTTGGCTTGGCGATGGCCTAGTTATCGACGGCGAGACCAGCGACACTTTGCAAATCGACGCGCGCTATGCCAGTTTGAATTTGACCGCCAAAGCAAAGATAAGTTTGCCCCAATTTCGCGATAGCACTGTTGGCTCGACTGCCGTCAGCGTGGCAGGCCCGTCGACAAATGGTAATGAAGTCTTATGGCAAGACAACTTTGACGGCGCTGTTGGAACCTCGCCATCGGCTGCCGACTGGCACTCTGTGATTGGCAATGGCTTTGCAGAGAACTTAAAGGGCTGGGGCAACCACGAGCGTGAATACTATGTGGCCGACGCAAACAAAATTGTGTCAACCGATACTGGCGTTGGCGGCGACTCGTCGGCCCTGCAAATTTCGGCAAATAAGATCGACGAGGGCCTCTATCACTGCTGGTACCCAGACCTAGCAGACGATGACCTTGGATGTCGTTTCACAAGTGGCAAGATTTCGACCGCAGGCAAAATCTCATTTTTGTATGGGCACCTCGAAGCTCGTGTGCGCCTGAATTCTGGCGTTGACCCGACTAACTCTGCGATTGCATCAACTAATGGAATGTGGCCGGCGTTTTGGACACTCGGTTCAGACCAAGCCCAACATGCCTGGCCGAACTGCGGCGAGATCGACATTATGGAAACCAACGGTCAACAAACCGACAACCTTTGGGGCACTCTGCACTACCCTGGCACCCCAAGTTATATGGGTGGAATCACCGCTGTGCCAGGCGGAGCATTCAAAGGTTGGCACACCTATGCCCTCGACTGGAAACCAAACCACATCGAATTCAGTGTCGACGGCATCGTCTATAAAATCATCGACGCTCAAGACATCAACGGTTTGTGGGAATTCAACAAGCCGCACTACGCGATGTTCAACTTGGCAGTTGGCGGATACTTCGTTGGCGACCCTAAGCTTGCCGATATTGCAGTGGGCGGCAACATGCAGGTTGACTACATCAAGTATTCAAAACTTGATGGCTATGGCACTTTGATACGCTCAACCAACTAGCAAGTTGAGTTTGAAATCAACTTAGTTTTGAGGGAACCCAAGATTGATGCCACCGTGGCTTGGGTCAAGCCATCGACTGGTAACAGTCTTTTCGCGAGTGAAGAACAAAACGCCTTGAGGCCCGTGCGCTTTTAGGTCGCCAAAGCTGGAGCCTTTGAAGCCGCCAAAAGAGTAATAAGAAACGGGAACAGGAATCGGTACGTTGATGCCAATCATGCCCACCTCAACCTGAGATTGAAAGCGTCGAGCCGCGCCACCATCATTGGTGAAAATCGCCGTGCCATTGCCGAATGCGCCGGCATTGATAATTGCCAACCCTTCGTCATAGCTTTTCACGCGAACAATTGCCAGCACAGGGCCAAAGATTTCGTCAGTATAAACCCGACTTGAAGTCTTGACGTTGTCAATCAGTGTCGGGCCAAGCCAAAAGCCGTTTGCATCACCCTGCACGTTGGCATTACGGCCATCAACAACAACGGTCGCGCCGTCAGCGGTGGCAATGTCGATGTATGACGCCACGCGATCGCGGTGTTCGCGGCTAACCAACGGGCCCATGTCGCATCCTTGGCGACCATCACCAATTGTCAGTCTAGAAATGCGCTCGGTGATCTTGCCAATCAGCGCATCGGCAACCGGCTCGACGGCGACCACAACTGAAATCGCCATGCAGCGCTCACCCGCCGAACCGAAGCCAGCGTTGATGGCGCTGTCGGCCACAAGCTCGAGGTCGGCATCTGGCAAGACGAGCATGTGATTTTTGGCACCGCCAAGAGCCTGAACCCGCTTGCCATTTGCTGTGCCACGCTCATAGACATATTTGGCAATTGGTGTCGAACCGACAAAGCTAATTGCCTTGACATCGGCATGCTCGAGCAGCGCGTCGACGGCGAATTTGTTGCCGTGCAAAACATTCAATACGCCATCAGGCAAGCCGGCTAACTTGAACTGCTCGGCCAACCAAACCACAACACTTGGATTCTTCTCTGAAGGTTTCACCACAACCGTGTTGCCTGCGGCTATTGCTATCGGATAAAACCACATTGGCACCATGGCAGGAAAATTGAATGGGCTGATGGCCGCGACCACGCCGAGCGGTTGACGCAAAGAATAAACATCGATGTCGGTCGAAACGCTTTCTGAATAGCTGCCCTTAAGTTGGTGCGCGATTCCGGTAGCAAATTCAACGACTTCGATGCCACGCATGATTTCACCATGGGCGTCTGCGATGGTCTTGCCGTGCTCTTCGTTAATCAGTGCTGCCAGTTCGTCGCGCTTGGCGTTAAGAATCTCGCGATAGGCAAACAAAATGTTTTGTCGCTTGGTTAGAGAAACCTTGCTCCATGAATCGAAAGCCTTCTTGGCCGCCGCAACTGCAAGATCGACCTCGGCCTGATTGGCTAAGCCAACCTGCCGAATCTGAACGCCTAAAGCAGGGTCATAAACCGGGCTAAAGTCGCCAGATTTGCTCTCGATAAGTTGACCGTCAATAAAGTGAGCGATTGTTGGCAGCTGTGCCATAAGAATTAATCCTTGGTGTGATTTCGTGGGCGAACCACATCAAGCCTAGTTATTTGTGTTCGTTACTTTGTGACGTGAAGGGTCCAAGGTGCTGAAAGCTGCTGCGACTTGTCGGTGCCAATCACAACGGCCCTAAACATCATGTCGCCCGACACTGCCGGGTGCACCCTGAAGACCACAATCGAGGTTGCGGTCTTGGCTGTATAGGTATTGACCTTGTGCCAAGTGACACCGCTGGTTTCTTGCAGTTCAATCGGAAAACTAGTGCCGCTGTTGTCGGCCATGTGCAAGCGCACCGCCACCTGAACGCGATCTTGAACCTTCACGGTGTCTGGTTGGCTGGCATAACCGTTGACGATGACCTGGCTTGAACCAACAGCCGACGGTGTGCTTGAGCAGGCAGCAAGAGTTGCTACGAGAGCAATGGCTGCCGCAGCAGCTGAAAGACGCTTAATCATGATGTCAACCTAACCAATTTTTCTGAGAAATAACTGCGAGAAGTGTTCAGTTTGGGGCAGCTAATTTGAGGGTGAGGCTAGC
>CAINTU010000126.1 GCA_903853515.1 uncultured Micrococcales bacterium
AGCGCTGCTCCCCCAGGATTCGAACCTGGACCGAACACCTCCAAAGGGTGCCGTGCTGCCGTTACACTAGGGAGCAAAGTGAGCCAGCCTAGGCAAACCTGGGCGTTTTCACCCTCTTAGTCTGCCAGAAGTTTGCTGGCTTTTGGGGCGGTTGAGCCGCTCGGGCCTAAATCGGCCTCAACCCTAGATGCGTTCAGAAAGATCGAACCACTCGGTCTCAAGTGAAGTGCGCCTGTCATTGAATTCGTTCTGCTTCGAAACCAACGCCGCCAGCCCCACAAAATCACCCTGATCGTGTTTGGCTAACTCAAGGTGCAGCTTGGCTTCTTCGTCTGCCAGCCTTTCGAGCGCTCGCTCGATTCGCGCAATGCCCTTTTGAGCCTCGCGCAACTCTGCCCCGGTAGCCTTGCCTGCTGCCTCGCTGTTTGCCTTGCGGGGCATCTTGCCCGACTCAGAATGCGCAGATGACTTGCTCTGCTGAGCCCCGAGCGATGAATTGCCGCCAAGAGAATGTTTGCGCAATTCGAGGTACTGGTCGACACCACCTGGCAGATGTCGCAGGCTGCCATCGCCAAGCAGAGCGTATTGCTGGTCGGTTACACGTTCGAGCAGATAGCGATCGTGGCTAACCACGATTAGTGTGCCTGGCCAGCTGTCGAGCAAATCTTCGATTGCGGCCAGCATGTCGGTGTCAAGATCGTTGGTGGGCTCATCGAGAATCAAGACGTTTGGTTCGCCAAAAAGCAGTCGCAATAACTGCAAGCGTCTGCGTTGGCCACCAGATAGATCTTTAATCACCGATTGCAGTTGCGCGCTTGAGAATCCAAGTTGCTCTACCAGCGAGGTGATGCCAACCTCTTTGCCGTCAATCATGAAGAACTTTTTTTCGCGCGCGATGAGGTCGAAGATTTTGTCTTCAGCGAATTCGTCTAGCTCGCGAACCTCTTGGCTGAGAGTCGCGATGTTAACAGTCTTGCCGCGCTTGATTCGACCAGCCGTAGGCTCAAGCGCACCCGTGACGAGCCGCAGCAGGCTGGTCTTGCCGGCGCCGTTAACCCCAACGAGGCCCACGCGATCGCCTGGGCCTAAGCGCCAAGTAACGTCGTTGAGCAACTTGCGCTCGCCGAATGCAAGCGAAACGTTTTCGATGTCGAGCACATCTTTGCCAAGCCTGGCAGTTGCCATTTGCTTGAGGCTGACCTGATCGCGCACCGGTGGCTCGTTCTCGATTAGCTGGTTGGCCGCGTCGATACGAAATTTTGGTTTGCTGGTGCGGGCCGGTGCGCCACGGCGCAACCAGGCTAGTTCTTTGCGCAGCAAGTTTTGGCGACGAGATTCGCTGGCCGCCTGTGAACGTGCCCTTTCGGCTCGCTGCAGCGTATAAGCGGCGTATCCACCATCAAAAGGGTCGATGATGCCGTCGTGCACCTCCCACGTATAGTTGCAAACTTCGTCGAGAAACCAGCGGTCGTGAGTCACAACAACTAATGCACCCGCGTTGTCTGCCCAGCGAGCGCGCAGATGCCCAGCCAACCAGGCCACACCCTCGATGTCGAGGTGGTTGGTCGGCTCATCGAGCATCACAACATCTAGGTCTTGGGTCAAAAGTTCAGCCAATGCCACTCGCCTGCGCTGCCCGCCCGAAAGTTCACCAACCCGAACGCTGAAATCTAAATCGTTTAGCAAACCCGAAATAACATCACGGATTTTCGCATCGCCCGCCCACTCGTGCTCTGGCCGACTGCCAACCACAATGCTGCCGATGCTAGCGTCTGGGTCAAGTTGATCGGCCTGGTCAAGCATGCCGATTGTGATGCCGTTTCTGTAGGTCACCCGGCCAGAGTCTGGCACTAGGCGTTTTGCCAAGATCTTTAGAAGTGTCGACTTGCCGTCACCGTTTCGGCCGACAACGCCGATTCTGTCGCCTTCGTTTAAACCAACCGTGATGCCGTCAAATACGTTTTTTGTTGCAAACTCTAGATGCACCTCTTCGGCGCCAAGCAGGTGCGCCACTAATTTGCCCCGTGGTTCAAACCGAAATCGCCTTCATCTGGCTCGTTGGTTTCGAGGTCTTCGATGATTGTGCCTTCTGCCGGCCCTGTCGTGGCTATGGCGTGTTCGCCGTCATGGCTAAGTTGGTCGGCGATGCGCTTCGCGACTTCTGCACTTTGACAAAGGGCGGCAATTGTTGGCCCGCTGCCAGAGACCATAGCCTTTAGCGCACCCAACTTTTCGAAATGTTCAATTTTGTATTTGAGTTCTGGCAATAAATCAATTGCTGCCGCTTGCAGATCGTTGCGCATCATGGCCGCTAGGTCAGATGCCGTATTAACGGCAGCGAACTCTGCCGCTAAATCAGGTAGGTCGCGAGCCGCTCTTGGGTCGCCGCCAGCTTCGATTTGCATTTGGTCAAACCGAGCGAATACGGCCGGGGTTGATAATCCTTGGTCAGAAAGCCAAAGCACCCAGTGAGTGTCTGGCAACTGGTGAGCGGGCAGTGGGCTGATTTGGTCGCCACGGCCAACCCCGTTTGCCACGCCGCCATAGAGCGCGAATGGCACATCGGCACCGAGTTTTGCGGCCAGCGCGGCTAGCTGATCTGGGTGATGACCAACGCCCCACGCAGCCGCAAGCGCCGCCAAGGTGGCCGCGGCATCGGCCGAGCCACCGCCCATTCCGCCAGCCACAGGCACAGTTTTATAGACGCCAAAGATGTTGTCTAAATAATCGGTGCGGCCAACATGCTCTGCCAGTGCCTTTGCGGCTTTGACCACGAGGTTGTCGGTGTTGGTCGGTATCGACGCAAGGTGCCTAGCAGGCAGGTCGCCTCGAAAGCTCAGACCAAAATCTGCTGGGCCAACCACGTCAACGCGCTCGCGCAAATTTAAGGCCAGATATAGTGAGTGCGCTTCGTGATAGCCATCATCGCCCAGAGCGCCGACGGCAAAGACCAAGTTAATTTTGCCTGGCGCCGATGCACTTGCCTTGTGAAACTTCATTTCTTTCATTAGCTTTGCACCCGCTCGATAACTTCAAAAACTAGCTCGCCCCAATATTTGTCTCTTGCGCGATAGGCGGCCGGCGAAACAATGAATTCGTGTTCGATGTTTAGATCAGTAAAAGATGCGTTCTCGCTGCTTGGCTCAAAAATCAGCGTGGCGCGAGTTGCGTCATCGAAGGCAATAACGAGTTTGTCGTTGGCGCTTTGTTTTAGAAAGCGGCGAACTTCGTCTTGGCCATAAAGTGCGGTTTGGGCAAAAATCGTATAAGCCCGCGCGTTCTCGATTGGCAACTCGTAGGTTGCGCGCAAAACCTTTTTATCGCTGGTGGCTATGGTCTTTGCAGAGTCACGCCAGGCCATAAAACTCAGGGCGATCGAGTTTGCCCACCAGCGGTGCATTCGGTGTTCTTCGACGAGCCACTTGGTGATTGCAGTTACCTTTTCTTCGCGCACCTGCGAATCAAAAATAAGTTCAAACCATTCTTCGCGCTGTTTCGCCGTGTTGGCATAAATCTGGTCTGCGCCAACATTGGCATGCGGTTTCACATCAGGCACAAGCATTGCGCGACGCCCATGTTTGGCGGCACGTTTAGATGCGCTTGGATGCTCTTGGTTTACCCGTTCAAAAACCGGCATGTCGACAAAAATGTCGCTCGACTTCTTTTTGCGGCCAAACACTAGATTGCCGCCTTTGCAATCTTCACGAAATCGTGAACGGTTAGCTGTTCACCACGTTCGCTCGGGTCGATGCCCGCGCGAATAAGACGTGCCTCGGCCTCGGCTGCTGAACCGGCCCAACCTGCTAATGCCTGCCGCAGGGTTTTGCGTCTCTGCGCGAAGGCCTCATCGATCACAGCGAATGTGGCCAACCTTAGTGCCTCGTCGCCTAGCGGCTCGGCATGCTTCACGAATGAAACCAATGCCGAGTCAACGTTTGGCACCGGCCAAAAGATGCCACGAGCAACATTGCCTGCGAGTCTGGCAGCTGCATACCAAGCCAGTTTTACGCTCGGCGAACCATAGATCTTTGACCCCGGTTGTGCCGCCAAGCGGTGGGCCACTTCGGCTTGCACCAGAACTAATCCACTTTGTATTGATTCGAAGTGTTCTAAAAAGTGAAGCAGCACGGGCACTGAGATGTTGTAAGGCAGGTTGGCAACCAGAGCGTCTGGGGCTTCTGGCAACTCTGTGACGCGCATTGCATCGGCTGTGACGACATCGAAGTTCGCCTCTGGCGCCCTCTTGGCAACGGTCTCGGCAATCGCAGCCGCCATTCGCTGATCAATCTCGACGGCGATGACTCGCTTTGCGACTTCGCAAAGACCGAGCGTGAGCGAACCTAAACCAGGGCCGATTTCAACCACTATAGATTCGCCATCGATGTTTGAAACGGCAACAATTCGACGAATGGTATTTGGGTCAGTGACAAAGTTTTGACCAAGTTTTTTGGTTGGCATAACGCCAAGACGCGCCGCTAATTCGCGAACGTCACTGCCGCCTAAAAGTTCAGCCATTTAGCTAGCCTGCTCTGCACTCAAGCCGTCGGCCCAAGAGCCATAAACGGCTTCGGTGTTCAAGGTGAGCT
>CAINTU010000127.1 GCA_903853515.1 uncultured Micrococcales bacterium
CGGTGGGGAACATCAAAGGGTTCGAACCTAGCGATGGGTTCTTAGCAACCACAATTTCTTTGGCGCCGGCAACCGGGGTCACATAGTTGACGCCTGCGAGGGCTAGCTGAGCGGCAATCTCTGGCTCGAAGTAATAGTCGATGATGGTCTCTGCATTGGTGAAGTGCGGTGAACCCATCGGAATCACGAAGTTGTCACAGGCAAAAGTTGAGCCAGAATCAAGCAAAACGACGCCAAGCACATCACTGCCAAGTTCGATGTTTGCGCCGATCAGGTCGCCGGCCCAGACGATACCGGCAACTGCATCGCCGTTCTTATAGTCATCGATATAGCTGTTGCCCTTGATGCTTCTGATCTGGCCGCTAGCGACATAGCCATTGAACTTATCTAGAGTGTTGTGAAAATCGTCGGCGCTAAAGTTTGTGACGTCGATGCCATCAGCCATCATCATCACACCGATGGTGTCGCGCATTTCGCTAAGCACCTCAACCTTGCCCTTGAGTCGAGGGTCCCACAGGTCGGCCAAAGATGTCGGTGCATCTTTGCCAGTGAGCTTCTTGAAGTTGGCCTTGTGGTATCCAACGGCCGCGATGATGCCCTTCCAAGGCAACGAATACTTTCGTCCTGGGTCAAACGATCCACCAAAAGTGGTCTTGAAAGAAGGCAGCAGATTCTTGGTCACGTTTGGCATCTTCGAATAATCGAGCGGTTGAACGTAGCCGTTGTTGATTAGACGAGCAATCATCCAGTCAGTCAGACACATTGTGTCGGCACCGGTGTCTTGGCCAGCAGCAAGCTGATTTTTGACCCGGGCAAAATACGTGTTGTTGTCATCAACGTTGATGTTGTAGTGCACGGTGATGCCGGTTTGCTTTTCGAAGGCATGAAGGGTCGGAAAAGTGCCGTCTTCGCCATCCATGTAATAAGGCCAGTTGTCCCAGATGACCTGCTTATCGGTAGCAGAGATGTCTTTCGCTGGGCTGAGCGTCTTTTTAGATCCACCAGGTGAACAGGCTGCCAACAAGGCTGCGATGCTTAGCGCACCACCACCGGCTAGCAAACCACGTCGAGTTACCTCGCTGCGCTTCGCACTTGCAATCAGACCTGACAAGATTGGGTCTTGCTTTGGTTGCTGGTTCATGAGAATCACTCCTTTTATTCGGAGGGACCGCATAGGCGGTCCAAATTAACAAACCGGCTGCGCGAATTTAACGCATCGAGAAAATAATGCCACATCTGACTGGCAAGAATCGCCAAAACCTCTTATTAGTTGCTGGGATTTGTTGAGCACGCCGACTGCGCCTCGGGTGCCACGACTTTTGAGCGACTACCGACGAGCCTTGAGCGCTTGCGGTATCGTGAAAGGTGGTCTGGGCAATGAGGCCAAGACCCAAAAGGAGAATCATGAAGATCGCTGTGCCTGCAGAGATCAAAAACAACGAGTTCCGCGTGGCTATTACTCCGGCGGGCGTTCACGAGTTGGTTGGCGACGGCCACGAAGTATTTATTCAATCTGGTGCCGGCGTCGGTTCTAGCATTTCAGATCACGACTATGAAGCAGCAGGGGCCAAGATTTTGCCCGATGCCCACACAACTTGGGCCACCGGCGACTTGGTGCTGAAGGTCAAAGAACCCATCGCAAGCGAATACGGTTTTCTTCGCGAGGGGCTTGTGCTATTTACTTATCTGCACTTGGCCGCAGATCTTGAGCTAACTAAAGCCCTAATCGAACACAAGGTTACGGCGATTGCCTATGAAACCGTTCAACTGCCTTCACGCCAACTGCCTTTGCTTGCACCTATGAGTGAAGTTGCCGGGCGATTGGCCCCGATTGTTGGCGCGCAAACCATGTTTGCCCACAATGGTGGTCACGGCATGTTGCTTGGCGGCGTGCCAGGCACTCGCCCGGCCCGCGTAGCCGTTCTAGGCGGCGGCGTGGCAGGCACAAACGCCATCGCGATGGCACTCGGTCTAGGCGCAGAGGTAACTGTGCTCGACACAAACATCAATAGACTCCGCGAACTTGATGCGATTTACCACGGCAGATTGCGAACCATCGCAAGCAACAGCTTTGAAATTGAGCGAGCAGTTGTCGATGCAGACCTAGTGATCGGGTCGGTTCTGATTCCTGGCGCAAAGGCGCCAAGGCTGGTTACCAATAAATTGGTTGCCAAGATGAAACCCGGTTCGGTCTTGGTTGACATCGCAATCGACCAGGGCGGCTGCTTTGAAGACTCTCGAGCAACCACTCACGCCGAGCCAACCTTCAAGGTGCACAACAGCATTTTTTATTGCGTGGCTAACATGCCAGGCGCTGTGCCGCACACTTCGACCTATGCACTCACAAACGCGACTTTGAGCTATGCCAAAGCAATTGCGCGACATGGGTGGCTAAAGGCGTGCCAGCTCGATGCGGCGCTCGCACTGGGGCTAAACACGCATGCTGGCGAATTAGTGAATGAACCGGTGGCCGCTGCACACTCACTCAGCCATAGCGC
>CAINTU010000128.1 GCA_903853515.1 uncultured Micrococcales bacterium
AGGCGATGCTCTCGTGCCAAATCGACGATGCTTGCAGCAACCGGCACTACCCAACGAGGATCAACAACAGTGCAGCCAATACCGTCGTCTGAAAGGGCGGCTGCAACTTCGAGAGCAATCTCAGCCATTGGGCCGACGGCAACGATGAGCACATCCTTGGTATCTGACTTGCGAATAAGATCGACGCCATCTTCAGTTCGACTTACGGCATCAAAAGTCTTTGTGGCCGAGCCCTTCGCAAAGCGAATGACTGTAGGCCCGTCGTTGATTGCGAGAGCTTCGGCGAGCTCTTCTTTTAGTCTTTCGCCGTCACGAGGTGCAGCGATTCTAACGCCAGGCACAATCTGCAGAAGGGCTAAATCCCACATGCCATGGTGACTTGCGCCATCAGGGCCGGTTACACCAGCGCGATCGAGCACAACTGTTACGCCAGCCTTGTGCAGTGCTACATCCATCAAAAGTTGGTCGAAAGCACGGTTCATGAAAGTCGCATATATAGCAACCACTGGATGTAATCCGCCAAAGGCAAGACCGGCAGCTGCCGTGACCGCGTGCTGCTCTGCGATGCCGACATCAAAGACTCGTTCAGGGTATTTAGCTGCAAAGGCGTCTAAACCAACTGGGATCAGCATTGCGCCGGTGATGCCCACGATCTTTGAATTGATTTCGGCCTGATGCAAAATCTCGCGCGAGAAAATAGACGTGAAGCTTTCGGCCGTGCTTGAGTCGAGTGCTTCACCTGTTTCAGGGTTTATTTGACCGACAGCATGGAACTGGTCGTCAATGTGCCCCTCGGCCGGCTTGTAGCCGCGACCCTTTTGTGTGATTGCGTGAACTAGAACTGGGGCCCCGTAATGCTTTGCTTGCTCGAGTGCTCGACGCATCTCTTCGAGATTGTGGCCGTCAATTGGACCGATGTATTTCAAATCAAGGTTCGGGAACATGCTCTTAGGTGCGAACGTGCCCAGTAAGCCCTTGCCTGCTCCTCGAAGAGTTGAATAAAACAACCGGCCAGGAGTACCGAATCGCGCGAAGAATCCCATTGAAGCTTTGTATAGCTTGCGGTATGTGGGTTCAGTTCTTACGCCGTTGAGGTACCTAGCAAAGCCGCCAATTGTAGGTGCATATGAACGACCGTTGTCGTTGACGATGATTACCAGTTTGCGGTTGTTCTCATCGGTTATGTTATTCAGGGCTTCCCAGGCCATGCCGCCGGTCAATGCCCCGTCTCCGATCATGGCAACCACGTGACGATCAGTTTGCTTAGTCATTTGGTAGGCACGAGAGATGCCATCAGCCCAAGAAAGTGATGAACTTGCGTGGGATGACTCGACAACGTCATGAACCGACTCAGACCGCTGCGGGTACCCCGCTGGTCCATTTTTTGTTCGTATCTTTGATAAATCTCGCCGGCCAGTAACCAGTTTGTGAACGTAAGACTGGTGGCCAGTATCAAAAATAATTGAATCTTTTGGCGAGTCAAAGACTAGATGCGCTGCCAAGGTGAGTTCGACGACACCAAGGTTTGGCCCCAGGTGCCCGCCCGTTTTTGAAATGGTCTGAACGAGATACCCACGAATCTCGGCTGCGAGTTCGATTAGCTCACTCTTGCTGAGCTTTCTTAGATCAGCTGGTTCGTTGATGCGCTCTAGTAACGACAATCTCTAAGCGACCAAACTGCGAAGCACGTATTGCAAAATGCCACCGTGTCTGTAGTAGTCGGCTTCGCCCGGGGTGTCGATGCGAAGTACCGCCTCGAATTCAACCTTTGCCTTGCCAGGCGCTGAGTGTGCAGATGGGCTGGCAATAACCTTTAGAGTTTTCGGCGTGCGACCCTGGTTGAGTTCAGTTACACCGATGATTTCGAAGACTTCGGTGCCATCAAGTGAGAGCTCGCTTGCAGTCTTGCCCTTCGGGAACTCGAGCGGCAATACACCCATGCCAATCAGATTGCTTCTGTGAATGCGCTCGAATGATTCTGCGATCACTGCCCTAACGCCGAGCAACGCAGTGCCCTTGGCGGCCCAGTCTCGCGACGAACCGCTGCCGTACTCTTTGCCTGCGAGAATCACCAACGGTGTTGTTGCATCTGCGTAGCTGGCCGCGGCGTCATAGATAAATGCTTGATCGCCAGCAACAGTTGTGAAGTCCCTGGTGTAACCACCTTCGATGTCATTCAGCAGCTGATTGCGCAAGCGAATGTTTGCGAATGTGCCACGGATCATTACTTCGTGGTTGCCGCGTCTCGAACCATATGAGTTGAAATCAACACGCGCAACACCGTGCTCGGCTAGATACTTGCCTGCCGGTGAGTCAACCTTGATAGAACCAGCAGGACTGATGTGGTCTGTTGTCACTGAATCACCGAGTTTGGCCAAGACTCTTGCTTTAGCGATGTCACTCACCGGCGTCGGATCTGCACTCATGCCCTCGAAATAAGGCGGTTTGCGCACATATGTGCTGTTGGCGTCCCACTCAAAAGTTGAGCCAATTGGGGTCTTCAGCGACTGCCATTTGGCGTCACCGTCGAATACGCCTGCGTATTGCTCTTTGAACATGTCACTGTTGATGCTCGAATCTATTGTCGACTGAACCTCGGTTGGGGTCGGCCAAATGTCGGCTAGAAACACATCGTTGCCGGCAGAGTCTTGACCCAGAGCCTGTGAGTCGAAATCGAAATCCATGGTGCCAGCAAGCGCATATGCCACGACAAGTGGCGGCGAGGCAAGATAGTTCATTTTGACGTCAGGATTGATTCGGCCTTCAAAATTTCTGTTGCCAGAAAGCACCGCGGTGACTGCTAGGTCATGAGAGTTGATTGCCGAAGAGATGTTGTCGTCGAGAGGACCCGAGTTGCCGATGCACGTTGTGCAACCGTAGCCGACAAGGTTGAAACCAAGAGCGTCGAGCGAATCAGTTAGTTGCGCTTTGTTGAAGTACTCGGTGACGACCTTAGAACCAGGTGCCAACGATGTCTTGACCCAAGGCTTTGCTTTGAGTCCCTTTGCTACCGCATTGCGAGCGAGCAATCCGGCCGCCAACATAACCGAAGGGTTTGACGTGTTGGTGCAAGAAGTTATAGACGCAATCGCGACATAACCGTTATCAATTTTGAAATCAGATCCTTGAACAACGCTTGGATTGCTTGGCTTTGCCGAATAAGTCAAAATGTCGCTGCTGAACTTCTCTTTTGCCTTTGACAACTCGATGCGGTCTTGAGGGCGCTTTGGGCCGGCAATTGATGGCACAACGCTCGAGAGATCTAATTCGAGGTATTCGCTATAGACCGGCTCGTGATTTGGGTCGTGCCAAAGCCCTTGCTCTTTGCAATAGGCCTCAACCAAGTTGATCTGCTCTTCGCTTCGGCCGGTGTCTCGAAGGTAACCGAGGGTGACATCGTCAATTGGGAACATGGCAACGGTCGAACCAAATTCTGGACTCATATTGCCGATTGTTGCGCGGTTAGCCAAGGGCACCGAACCAACACCTGCGCCATAAAACTCAACGAACTTGCCAACAACGCCATGCTTTCGAAGTTTCTCGGTGATCGTGAGAACGACATCCGTGGCGGTCGCACCAACTGGAATAGCACCAGAGAGCTTGAAACCAACAACTCGAGGGATCAACATTGAGACAGGCTGACCAAGCATTGCGGCCTCTGCCTCGATGCCGCCAACACCCCAGCCAAGCACGCCTAGACCATTCACCATGGTGGTGTGCGAATCAGTGCCCACGCATGAATCTGGGTAGGCGAATAACTCACCTTTTATCTCGCGAGTCATAACGGTGCGTGCTAGGTACTCTATGTTTACCTGGTGCACGATGCCAGTGCCAGGTGGCACCACTTTGAAGTCATCAAAAGCGCTTTGGCCCCAGCGCAAGAATTGATAGCGCTCGGCATTTCGTTCGTATTCGAATTCGAC
>CAINTU010000129.1 GCA_903853515.1 uncultured Micrococcales bacterium
CAGGTCGCCATCGGTGAGTGCCCATTTGGCAACATCATCAGCTGCCGGCACAAAAACGCCATCTCTCGTGATGCCAATTGGCAACACATCGTATTTGTCGCGGTCGATAGCCGAGAGCACTCCGCTAGCTGTTGCGCAAGAAATCGAATGCTCGCTAGATGCGCCACCAAACAAAATAGCGACTCGCAACTTGCCTGCCATTATTCAGCCTCTGGGGTATCTGCTTCGTGGGTTAGCGCCGGCGCAATGTCACGAGGGCTCATCTTGCCTTCGATAACTGCCTGCACTTGCTCGACAATCGGCATCGCTACGCCGCGCTGAGCTGCAAGTTGCAACACTGGGCCAATCGAGGTTAAGCCTTCGGCGGTCTGCGACAGGCGCTTCAACACCTCGCGCTTTGAATAACCTTTGCCGAGCATTTCGCCGGCCTTAAAGTTTCGGCTAAGTGGCGATTCGCTTGTCGCGATAAGATCACCAAGACCAGCCAAGCCCACCATAGTTTTTTGCTTTGCACCAAACTCTTTAGCGAAGCGCGAGATCTCTGCCAAACCGCGAGTCATGATCGATGCCTTGGTGTTTTGGCCATAACCAACGCCGTTGACGATGCCGATGGCAACGGCAATTAGGTTCTTCAAAATGCCACCAAACTCGGTGCCGATCACATCTTTGTTAGTAAAAGTCGTGAAATAAGAATTTGTTGCACTTGCTGCGATGATCTGCGCGGTCTCTTGCGAAACACAGGCGGCTACAGAAGCGGTTGGGTGCTCTAAAGCGATTTCGCCGGCAAGATTCGGCCCAGAAACCACGACGATTTGCTCTGCTGCAAACCCTGTGACCTCTGCAATAACTTCGCTCATGCGCAAGCTGGTGCCCTGCTCGACACCCTTCATCAGAGACACAAGGATTGCGGTCGGCGCAATGTGCTTGCCCCACGCCTCAAGGTTGGCGCGCAATGTCTGAGACGGTATCGCAAGATAAACCTGCTCGGCGCCCTCGAGCGCCTCGGCCTCGTCGCTTGTCGCGGTTAGCCCCGCGGGCAGGTTGATGCCCGGCAAATAATCGCCGTTACGACGAGTGGTGTTGATTTCTTCTGCAACGTCGGCCTTGCGGGCCCACAACACAACCTCGTTGCCGGCGTCAACCAAAACTTTTGCAAAAGTGGTGCCCCAAGAGCCGGCACCCATAACAGCTATTTTTGCCATCAGCGCTTCGCCTTCTTTTTAGCCTTCTTGATTTTTACCTTGCCGTTGGCTTTCACATTGCTGCCGGCCGGCAGCGGCGCCAAACCAGCCGCTGCACGACGCTCGTTTTCTTTTTCGATGCGCAAAGCCTTTTTGAAGTTGCCGTGTTCGGTGAGGCCATGTTCACTTGGCACAAACTTTTGCGCCGGTGCTTTTTGGCCACGCAAAATCTCAACCTGTTTGGTAATCGCCGCCATCACAGTCTCTGAAGCCTCAACCATTTCGGCAGTGCCAAGCTTGGCATCTTTGAACTTCGACAAATCAACCTGATCGCCAATCAACATGGTCATGTTGTGCCAAGGCTTAGGTGTGATCTTCGACTCATAGGTGCCCATCACCGCTTCAGTGCCCCACTGCCCCACCGCAAAAATAGGCACACCGCTTTCGATAGCCAACCGCATTGCCCCGGTCTTGCCGCGCATCGGCCAGCCGTTAGGCTCTCGAGTTAGCGTGCCCTCAGGAAAAATGCCGATAATCTGCCCTGCACGAATAACTTCGTGCGCAGCCGCCATCGGATCAACATTGTTGCGCCCGCCTCGCAAAACCGGAATCTGCCCACAAGCTCGAAGCACAGGGCCAACCACCGGAACTCGAAACAAAGCCTCTTTGGCAAGAAAGTGCGGCGCGCGATGCAGCCTGAAATACATGAC
>CAINTU010000130.1 GCA_903853515.1 uncultured Micrococcales bacterium
GCCAAGAAGGTTGCTGCTAAGCCAGCTGCTAAGAAGGCTGTTGCTGCTAAGAAGCCAGTAGCCAAGAAGGTTGCTGCTAAGCCAGCTGCTAAGAAGGCTGTTGCTGCTAAGAAGCCAGTAGCCAAGAAGGTTGCTGCTAAGCCAGCTGCTAAGAAGGCTGTTGTTGCAAAGAAGCCAGTAGCCAAGAAGGTTGCTGCTAAGCCAGCTGCTAAGAAGGCTGTTGTTGCAAAGAAGCCAGCTGCTAAGAAAGTTGTAGCAAAGAAGAAGTAATAATCTTCTTTTAGATAAACCCCGGCCGAATTCGGTCGGGGTTTTTCTTTTAGGTAGGCTATGAAAGTTGCGAAGGAGCCAAGGTGCGAGAAGTTAAAACTGATTCACTCGGCAAAACCTTCAATAGCCTTTGGTCAGCTGCTCTCGCAAGCAATTTCTCTGACGGGCTGCTTGGCACGGCGGCACCGCTTCTTGCCGCAACGTTGACTAGCGATCCGGTTCTAATCTCGATGATGGCAGCGTTAACAATGTTGCCTTGGCTGTTATTCGCAATTCCCATCGGCACTCTGGTCGATCGCATTAATCGTCGAACCGCAATCCTTGCTGTTCAATCAACGCGCGTGGTGATTTCAATTGCGGTTGCCATAATGCTCGCCACCAACAGCCTCAACTTGAGCGTGTTCTATATTCTGGTTTTTGTTCTTGGCACAAGCGAGGTGTTAAACGACACGGCAACACAGTCGGTTGTTCCACAGCTGCTAACGAGTGACAAACTCGAACGAGGCAATTCTCGGTTGCAGCTTGCCGAGATTGTGATGCAACAGTTCGTTGGCACTCCTCTGGGTGGCGTGTTCTTCAGTCTTTTGCTGTGGTTGCCGTTTGCTTCAAACGGGGCCGGCTATTTAATCGCCATTTCGTTGGTGCTTCTGATTCCTAAAGCCGCACTGCGAGCTGAACCAAAATCTGCCGACCACGTCGCAAAGCCGATGGTTGCCGAGATGCGAGAAGGCATCGCGTATCTTTTTGGCCACAAGGCTCTATTGCGCTTAGTTTTGACCACAACGGGTGTGGGGTTGTGTTTCTCTATGGCAACGTCGACCTCTGTGCTTTATTGCTTGCATCGCCTTATGGTGCCGCGCTCGGCCTATGGCTTTTTGCTGGTAATTGCGGGCATCGGGGCTCTGCTCGGGGCGCTTGCCGCACCAAAACTTTCTAAGCGTTTTGGCAGAAGCAAAACTCTTGCCGCAATGATTTGTGTTTCGAGCATCATGCTTTTGATGCAGGGCCTAATACCTAACGTGATGGCATTTGCGGTGTTCGCAGCGATGGGTGGCTTCAGCATGAGCAACTGGAACATCTTGCTGATGTCGACTTATCACCAAATGATTCCGAACGAGATCTTTGGGCGAATCCATGGCACCAGGCGAACGCTAGTTTGGGGCATGATGCCCATCGGTGCGTTGCTTGGCGGCGCACTAGCCAAAATCGATTTGCAGACCCCATGGATTGTGGGTGGCTTAATCGCCACAACCATTTCGGCCCTGTCAATTAAGTTCTTGGGCTCGATGAATACTGATCGGGTTGGTTGAGCGGCAAACTCGGTTAGTCAGTCTTGCCAAGAACGTATTGAGCCATCGTCTCAAGTGTTGGGTGCTTGAATTCGAAACCCGTAGCGATCAATTTATCAGCAGACATTTTTTGCGAGCAGAGCAGCAGCTCGTCGGCGCCTTCGCCAAAAGCTAGACGCAGGGCAAACGCGGGCACCGGCAAAATTGTTGGGCGGTGCAGCGCTTTGCCAAGAGCATCGACGAGCTGGGCGCAGGTGGCAGGTTGCGGTGCAGTTAGGTTGAATGGGCCAGAAGCTGAAGGCGTAGCAATCAGGTGCCGAATTGCCCTAGCCTCGTCGACAACAGAAATGAATGCCCACCACTGCTTGCCAGATCCGAGACGACCACCGACGCCAAGTCGCAAAAGCGGCAAAAGCCTGCCGAGAGCGCCTTTGGTTCGAGAACAAACCATTGTGGTGCGTATCAACACGGTTCGAACAGACTGCGGGGCGCTGAGCGCAGTGGCTTCCCACGAGCTAGCCAAATCAGCTAAGAAACCCTTGCCGCGCGGTGCATCTTCGTGCAAATTCTCGTTGCCGGTGTCGCCATAAAACCCGCTGGCAGAGCCGCTTATAAATACCGTTTTTGAGCCAACTCGCTTCATCGAATCAACCAAGGTTTTGGTAACTTCTAGGCGTGAGCCGACCAGCTCTTGCTTATATTTCTTGGTCCAAGGCAATTTGCCTGTTGTTGCACCGGCCAGGTTCACAACCGCATCGGCAGTCTTAATCGCTTCGTCAAGGGCGCTGTTCTGCAATGCTGTTCCGCCGACAACATAAGACAATTCGTTTTCATTTTTTGCTGGGCGACGAACCAATGCAATTGCCTGATCACCGTTAGCGCGCAACTGAGCGATCAGTTCTGTGCCAACCAGCCCGCTAGCGCCGGTAACTAAAACTTTCATCAGGAGTTCTCGAAAGGGCCATAGATGGGATTCCACTCTTCGATTACACGCTCGCCAATAAGGCCGGCAACATCAAATGGGTCTTGATCTAAAAGCGCAGATAATTCCTCAATTGAGGCGCTTTTAAAAATTAGCAGCGCAGATGGGCGGTCGATGATTGGCCCACTGGCCAGCAAAGCGCCTAGCTCAAACTGCGCTTTGAGCCATTCGCGGTGGGTCGGTCGAATGGCCGACAGTTCATCTGAATCGCCAGAATAGTTATAGGTAACCGCAAAAATGCTCATGGTTCTATATTGCTTGATTAAATCGACCCGGCCAATCGAACCCGACTAATCGACTCGGCCAATCGAACCCGGCGAATCAACCAGGGATTAGACCTGCGCCTTGAAAGATGGCGTCATCTTGACTGTCAATATCGCCAGCATCAGGCAAAGGGCATCCATGCCTGTTGCAAAGGCAAAACTAGATACCGAACTAAAGTGATCAATCAGCAAGCCGGCGATTGTTGCGCAACCGCCATAGCCGATGTTTTGACCAGTCGAGATCCAGCCATAGACCTCGGTTGTGTCATCAAGGCGCACCTTTTTGGCGATGATTGCGCTCATGGTCGAAAACACCGGGGCAACGCCGATACCGGCAACAAACATGCCGACGCTCAACCAGAGGTTGTCATTAAGATTCAAAAACAGCAGGCCGTCACCAAGCAGCACAACTGCTATTTGTTTGCTGAGCGCCCAAGGCGTGCGCGCACTGTTGCCAAAAGCAAGCCCACCAAAAATCGAACCAATCGAGAGTGCCGAAATCACAAAACCTGCGTTTGATTGCCCAACGTGCGCAACCATGCCGACTTCGAGGGCAGAGAATGCGCCCACGAACAGCAGATTCATTACGATGCTGACCTGAACGACAGGTTGGCGAAGCACGCCACCAAGCCTGCGGTTTGATCGAGGAATTGGCGCGTTGTGCACCTCATGCAATGTGCCAAACCAGAGCCCGCCACCAATTTGCAGTGCGGCCATAAATACCAAAGGCACTATCGTGTTGCTTGTTGCAATTAAAAGAGTGGCCAGCACGGGGCCGATAATCCAGATAACTTCTTGCAAAATCGCATCAATTGAAAACAGGGTGTTGCGTTCGTTCTCGCCAACCAAAGTCGCATACACAGCACGTGCAGCGGCTTGAATCGGCGCTGTGCCAAGGCCAAGCACAAAAGAGAAAAGCACGGCGACCGTTGGGCTTATAGGTGCGAAAGCAATAAGCAAAGTCATCAGGGGGGTGACTGCCGCACCGGTAAGAACGACAACACGGATTCCAGAGCGCGCCATCCACCGGCCTAACAGCGGGCTAGATATCGCAGACCCAACAGTTGCCATGCCGATTGCGATGCCAGGGATCGTGTAGTTGTGAAAAGTAACCTGCAGGTGAATCACAAAGGCAATGGTCTGCATGCCGAATGAGAACCTGGCTAAAAGTTGCGCCAAAAGCACCTTTGTGATGCCAGGGGCTTTAAGCAGGTTCAGATAGTTGCGCATAACCTCTCAAGACTAAATCCAAGAGGGCAGCCACATGTGCATTCGCCAATACCAATAAGGCACCACATCGCCCGAATAGATTGGCCACATAAAGATGGCAACCGCTAGAGCCAAGACAATAAACGCGAGAATTAGGCGAGCAGCCGAGATGCGCCCAGCTAAATCTTTGTTCTTGAACCACATTCGCAGTGCATAAACCAATATCAGCCAAAGCCATGGCTCGAATGCCACTGTATAAAAAGTGAAAACAGTGCGGTTCAAATATGCGAACCAGGGCAGATACCCCGCAGCCAGGCCAAGCAGCATTAGTCCAAGCGCTCGCTCGCGTCGTTGCCAATAGAGAACAGCGAGATAGATCACTGCCATCAACGCTGCCCACCACAGCACCGGGTTGCCCAAGGCAGTTATGGCACTCGAGCATCCGTTGACATCACCGCAACCTTTGTTGCCCTCATAAAAAAACGAGGTGGGTCGAAGCTGAAACAACCACGACAGTGGGCTCGATGCATACGGGTGACCGGTGTGAAGGTTGACGTGAAACGAATAAGCCTCAACGTGGTAATGCCAAAGCGATTGCAACGAGCGTGGAAGAAAACGAAAGATTCCATTGATTGCATTGCCGGGTTGTTCAGCCCAGTTGCGGTCGTAACCGCCTCTTGTGGCAAGCCATCCCGACCAACTTGCCAAATAGGTGAGCAGGTATATTGGCGCAACCATGGCAATTGTGCTTGCCGATCTGGCGACTTTATCGCCAGTGCTTGCCGATAGCTTGCGCAACACCCCAACATCTGAAACCAAAACATAAATCACAAAAAATGCTGCGAAATACAAACCAGACCATTTGACTGCAGTGCCGGCGCCAAGCGAAAGCGCCATAACCAGAATCCATGGGCGACGCCAATTGCTTGATCTAAAACTTGCCCGGTCGCGAAGCAGAGCATAAAAACTCAACAGCATAAAAAAGCCAAGAATCTGATCTAGAAGCGCGGTGCGACTCAGCACAATGGCCATGCCGTCGATTGCCATAAACAGTTCTGCAACCAAAGCCCACAGTGTTGATCGAAACAAGAGTTTCGCGCAAAGAAAAACTAGCCATACTGTTGCCGTGCC
>CAINTU010000131.1 GCA_903853515.1 uncultured Micrococcales bacterium
AACACTTGTCGCCCCGATTATTCCTGGTCACGAATTTTATGGCGAAGTCGTCGAAGTCGGCTCTCGGGTTCACGACGTATCTGTTGGGCAACGGGTTTCTGGCGAAGGGCATATAGTTTGTGGCAACTGTCGCAACTGTCGTGCTGGTCGCAAACAAATGTGCATTCGCACCATCGGCCTAGGCGTGAATCGTGACGGGGCTTTCGCAGAATTTCTGGTCATTCCAGAATCTAACGTTTGGGTGCATCACGATAACATCGACCCAGACCTCGGGGCGATTTTTGATCCGTTTGGCAACGCAGTGCACACGGCATTGATGTTCCCTTTAGTTGGCGAAGACGTGTTGATCACCGGCGCCGGCCCAATTGGCCTCATGGCAACTGCGGTCGCTAGACACATTGGCGCAAGATTTATAGTTGTCACCGACGTTAGCGAACCGCGGCTTGAGCTTGCAAAAACAATGGGCGCCGACATTGCGCTCAACGTAGCCAACAGCCGCATCATCGAAGCCCAACACATTCTCGGAATGCGCGAGGGTTTCGATGTTGGGTTCGAGATGTCGGGCCACAAAACCGCCTTGCCCGAAATGATCGAGAACCTAAATCACGGTGGCCGAGTAGCGATGCTCGGGTTGCCTAGCGAATCGATTGACATTGACTGGTCAAAAGTCGTCACTCACATGCTCACGCTCAAGGGCATTTATGGTCGCGAAATGTTTGAGACCTGGATGGCGATGAGCTCGATGCTGCGTTCATCAGAATTGCTGCGCCAGCGCATAAGTTCGGTGATCACCGATCGGGTGCCCGCTCGTGATTGGCGTGAAGGCTTCGAAATCGCAAGGGCTGCTGGCAGTGGCAAGGTCGTTCTAGATTGGCAAAACATCTGATGTATTCATCGTTGAAACTTCAACTTGACGGCACACTTGCGCAGATTCGCGAAGCCGGCACCTATAAACATGAACGCGCCATCACGTCGCCGCAGTCTGCCCACATTAAGACCCAGACGGGCGACCTGCTTAACTTTTGCGCAAATAATTACCTTGGATTAGCAAATCATCCGAAGGTTTTGGCGGCCGCTGGGCAAGCCCTCGCCGATTACGGCTTCGGCGTTGCCAGCGTTAGGTTCATTTGCGGCACGCAAGATCTTCATCTAGAACTCGAGAAAGCGGTCAGCGAGTTTTTGCAGACCGATGACACCATTTTGTTTTCGTCTTGTTTTGACGCTAACGGTGGTGTCTTCGAAGCACTCTTTGATGAGCGCGATGCCATCATCAGTGACGCTCTCAATCACGCGTCGATTATCGACGGCATCAGGCTTTCTAAGGCTGCTCGCTATCGTTATGCCAATCGCGATATGCAAGATCTAGAGGCGAAACTAACTGAAGCAAAAGATGCTCGCCAACGCGTGATTGTCACCGACGGTGTTTTTTCGATGGATGGCTACCTGGCACCGCTCAGCGAAATCTGTGCGCTCGCCGAAAAGCACAATGCAATCGTGATGGTCGATGACTCGCACGCTGTCGGCATTGTGGGTGCCGGCGGCCGCGGCACCCCCGAATTGGCCGGTGTGGCCGACAAAGTCGACATCTATACCGGCACTTTTGGCAAAGCCTTGGGCGGTGCAGCAGGCGGCTATGTCAGCGGCCGTGCCAACATCATTGAGTTGCTTCGACAAAAGGCCAGACCCTACTTGTTTAGCAATTCGCTCGCACCGGTGATTGCGGCAGGCAGCCTAAAGGCGCTCGAGCTCGTCACGAAGTCAAACGATTTGCGTGCCCGTTTGCACGCGAACGCTGCATTATTTCGAAGCCAAATGACTGATGCTGGCTTCGACCTGCTCGAAGGCCAGCACCCAATTGTGCCGGTGATGTTCGGTGATGCCGTCTTGGCCGGCAAAGTTGCTGATGCCATGTTTGAGCGCGGCATCTATGTAACTGCGTTTAGTTTTCCGGTTGTGCCTAAGGGCCAAGCCCGCATCCGTGTGCAGTTATCGGCTTCGCATAGCCCAGAAGACATCGAAACCTGTGTCGCAGCCTTTATAGAAAGCTTTGCTGAGGCGCGCAAATAAACTTGCAACATGAGTGAACCAGTCAAAGGCCCAGCGAGCTATTTTCCGTCAATCATCAAAAAGTATGGCCAACCAATCGAGCATTGGTTTGAGCAGCTCGAGGCTGTAAAAGATGAAAAGCACATGGTGCAGGTCAAATTTCTGCAAGATAACCACGGCATGGGGCAGGGTCACGCCAACGCCATCGTGCACGTCTTTAGATCT
>CAINTU010000132.1 GCA_903853515.1 uncultured Micrococcales bacterium
AAATAGACCAAATCTAGTTCGAATCTCGAATGCAGATTTCGATCTTCGGCACTTTTAGAGATTGCCAGTGGCTTCAACTGTTGGTCACTATAAATTTGAGCTAGCAGCATTGGCTCTGTCGAACGAATCACTGTGCCCTTTGGTGTGGCCTGAAGGGTCAACCTCATAAATCGCTGACCAGATTCACGAATCAAATAGTCAACCGGTTGCGGCAGAGGGTGTGCACTAAGTGATTGCAGGGCCTGCCGAATTTGCTCTTCGCTCATGCCAGTCTCGAGCCCTTGAATGATGCTGAGCGCATTGATTCGATAGGTCGAAGCGATACCGATTCGTTCAACATAGGCGAAGCGCCTCAGCAAAGTTTCTGTCTGAGTGCGAAGCGGTGCTGGTGCTATAAGTGTGAGGTCGGCCTGAATAATTAGGCGGTCTTCGGCCGCTGGCAAGACGTGCGAAAGCAAAGCGTTGGCTGCACTGAAATCTCTGTTGAGCACGGCGGGCATCCAGGTGGCGGCATGACCGGCGTGTGATAGGCCAATCTGCTCGCTCATAGTCAGCATGGTTTTTATGTGTGAAAACATGACTTCGTTGGCTAGCGGAAAACCAGCTTCGATTGCGTCAAAAAGTTGAGCGCCGGTTTGACCAGTTGGGGCAAGGGTGCTTTCGGCCAAGGTCGCGGCGGCCGCGTTGCCAATGCGTTGGCGCCACATTCGCGCCAACTTGGCAAAACGCTGGGCTGGCTCGCTGGCAAGCCAGTTTGCGCCCTCGCTACCAACCCGCCAACGCTTATCTGCCAAGGCCACTAGGTCAGTCAGCTTGGCAATCTCATAAACGGCACGTGCATAATCGACTGGTTTAGAAAGCGCCGCGGCAAGCCGTTTTAGCTCTGGCAAGCCAACGCCACCGCGACCCACCTCGCGCACCATGCGCAAATCAAGGTCTAGCACCAGTTCGGTGATGGCCTGCATCGCTTCAAACGCAGCGATGGCCGCATGAGCATCAACCTGGGATTGCGCCCCGCTGCTGACCGAGACTTCGCCAGCTACCGAAATTTTTGGCGAAACTTTAGAAATCGGCAAGCATTTCTTGAAACTCTCAAACGCAGTTCTGGTTGCTTCATAAACATGAACGCCGCCGTCTCGCACTTCGATCAAACGTTGCGACTGCAAAGATTTTGCCGTTTCAGAATCCTGCGCAACTTTTTGGCCGGCGATCAGATCTTGCAGCACAAGAAGTTGTTGGCGATTTAAGCCTGCGATCGCCAAGGTAATCCATGCGGGTTTTAAAAGAGCGGTCGCAACATCAAAAAAGTCGGCATAGGCACTGCCCTGAAGCATGCGCACTTCTAGGGTGTTAGTGATGGCTTCGTCATCAGATTTGCTCAGTGAACGAGCAAGTTCAAGAACTTCGTTCATTAGCTAGCGGCAGAGTCAGGGTGCCTTGAACGACGACGGCTGGCGACAATCAAAAGTGCCACCAAAAGTGCGAATCCGATAGGGAACCCGAGCATGGCGATTAGGCCGATGCCGCTAGGCAACCACTTGCCCCCGATTAGGGCCGCAATCAAAATTAGGGCGATGCACGCGACCGCAAGTGCGATTACCGACACAACAGCAATCGCTAGACGACGTTCAAGAGCGCTCGGCTCGCCATCAGTCAAAGCAGGCATCTGGTCGGCTAACGAATCTGGTCTAGGCATCCTTTTAGGATACTTCACTGCCGAAGACTAAAATGAACCCTGCAACAACGAAAGAGGTAATTATGCCAACCGGCAAAGTGAAGTTCTATGACGAAGTCAAGGGATTCGGTTTCATCGCATCTGACGAGGGCAATGAAGTGTTTTTGCACGTCAGCGCTCTGCCTGATGGCATGACCGCAATCAAGCCGGGCTCACGGGTTGAATTCAGCGTTGTTGATGGCAAGAAGGGCGCTCAGGTTTTGAGCCTGCGAGTTATCGAAGTGCCTGCCAGCCTCGAGAGCCAACAAAAGGCCCGCACCCGCAAACCGGCATCTGACCTAGTGATTTTGGTCGAGGGTTTGATCACTCTGCTCGAAGGCATCAAGCCTGGCCTTGAGCATGGCCGCCTGCCTGAAGGCGAACACGGCGCCAAAATTGCTCGACTGTTGCGCAGCGCTGCCAACGAGCTCGACTAAAGATTTCTCGTGACCGAAAAAATTTCTGCAACCTTGCTCGAACTTGCAAAGTCAGCAGCCGCAGATTTCGCCAAACCAAACCCTCTGGGTGAATTTGTCGAATCTGTCGAAGAAGAACCTGGCGTTACTACTTTTATGTGGCAATCAACTCATCCGGGTTACCTAGGATGGCGGGTAGCCGCAATCGTTGCCCACTTTGGCGCCGATGAACCGGCAACCGTGAGCGAAGTTCTTTTGGTGCCTGGTGTTGATTCTTTGTTTGCACCCGATTGGGTGCCATGGTCAGAGCGGCTAGCCGATTATCAGGCGCTGCAAGCTGAACTTGAAAAGCAAGCTGCCCTTGACGCTGAACTTGCCGCCGCTGAAGGTGCAGATTTAGACGATGACGATTCTGATGAAGGCGTTTCTGATGAAGGCTCTTCTGACGATGAAGAAGATTCGCTAGAGACAGAGATAGACGAAGAGGCAGAAGCCGATTCAGTTGAGCATCACGAATTGCAAGAAGACGCCGAAGAATCTGGGCGAGAATAATTCGTTTTAGCTAGCGCTTTCGCGTTGTGAATAGAGCGACGATTCCAAGGGCTAAGCCAACAACACACGTATATGGGTACCAAATCTTGTGTGCGCTCGAAATGCTGTTGTAACCGAGCAGTATTGCAACAAGTGCGATTGCAAAGATTGCCATGCCCACAAAGATTGCGATTCGGGGATTTGATTTAGCAGGAGCCGGATCTGGGCGGCGCTCTGAATCTTTGACAAAAAACTTCATGACAAAAACCTAAACCTAATTCATCGCTGCGACGACAAAATCGATTGCGTTGGTCAGTGCCTTAACGTCGGCCAGTTCAGTTGCCGTGAAGGTGGCAATGCGCAATTGATTGCGACCAAGCTTGCGATATGGTTCGACATCGACGATTGAGTTAGCGCGAAGCGTTTTGGCAACCGCAGCGGCGTCAACCGAATCGGCGAAATCTATTGTTGTCACGACCTGCGAACGGTGTTGCACATTGCCAACAAATGGAGTTGCGAATTCACTAGCTTCAGCCCATGCATAAATGTGGTTGCTTGCCTCGCGAGTGCGGGCATCGGCCCAGGCTAGTCCGCCCTGCCCATTGATCCAGTCGACTTGTTCTGCCAAAAGGAACAAAGTAGCGATTGCCGGAGTGTTCAAGGTTTGATTCAAACGCGAGTTATCGATTGCCGTCTTCAAACTCAAAAATTCTGGAATGTATCTGTCGCTGGCCGCAATGCGTTCGGCGCGCTCAATCGCGGCCGGCGACATAAGCGCGAACCAGATGCCGCCGTCGCTTGCAAAATTCTTTTGTGGTGCAAAGTAATAGACGTCGGTCTCTGTCGGGTCAAAATCGATGCCACCGGCAGCCGAGGTTGCATCGGTCAAAAACAGTGCGCCAGAGTCTGCCCCCGCAATCCTTGCGACCGGTGCCACAACACCTGTCGAGGTTTCGTTTTGCGGGTAGGCGTAAGCGCTAACTCCTGACTCTGTCTTGAGCTCAGAGCGCGAACCAGCATCAGCTTTGATAACACTCGGCGCTTCAAGCCAAGGTGCACTCAGCGAGTTAGCAAACTTCGCCCCGAACTCGCCGTGAACCAAAAGCTGCGACTTGCCTTCGGCAAGCGAAAACGAGGCGACGTCCCAGAATGCAGTCGAGCCGCCAACGCCTTGAACAATTTCATACCCTTCAGGTGCGTGAAATAATTCGAACAGACCCTCTTGAACACGCTTCACCAGATTTTTGACTGGGGCTTGACGATGTGAGGTGCCCATCAGCCTTGCGCCTTCGGTGGCAAAAGCATCGATTTGAGCGTGACGAATACGAGATGGGCCGCAGCCGAAACGTCCGTCTTGAGGCAAAAATTCAGCAGGAATTTGAATGTCTGGCATTACACAAGTTTAGCCACGGCTCAAATCGGTTTTAGGCTAGAAGGTAACAATCACAAATGCTCAAGAGAGAACTGGCTGATGACAGATTTGATTGACACCACCGAGATGTATTTGCGCACGATTCTTGAACTCGAAGAAGAGGGCCAAGTTGCAATGCGAGCCAGAATTTCTGAGCGATTAGACCAGTCGGGCCCAACCGTAAGCGAAACTGTCGCGCGCATGCAAAAGCACGGCCTTGTTCTTTTAAAAGATGATCGCCACCTCGAACTCACCGACGAAGGGCGACTTCGAGCCATCGAAGTTATGCGCAAGCACAGACTTGCCGAGCGACTATTGGCCGACATCATCAAACTCGATTGGCACCTTGTGCACGAAGAGGCTTGTCGTTGGGAACACGTCATGAGCAACCGTGTCGAACGCAAAATTTTGAGCCTGATAGATAACCCCACGATGTCGCCATATGGCAACCCGATTCCTGGCCTTGCCGAATTGGGTTTACCGGTCGGTGCTGTTCTAACTGATGAATATGTTTCGGTCGCGAAAATATCCAAGGATTCGCCTGCGGGCAAGACCTTTACCCTAAAACGCATCGCTGAACCGCTGCAGGTTTTTACTGAAGCCCTTGAAGAGTTGCATTCCGCTGGAATCGTGCCGGGGGCATCGGTCGAGATTAGTTCGGCGGGCGAGCGCCTAATCGTTAAAAACGTCGAAACGGGCCACTCGGTCAGCCTGAACTTGGCCGATGCTGGCCATCTATATGTAGCGGTTTAGCGCCATTTTGGTGCATAAATGCTGTGAATAGGGCCGTTGTGGGGCAAATCGGCCCGGCCGGTTCACACTAACGCAGGGTAAAATCGAGATGTCTAACTGATTCGCCACAAGCAAAGGAGGTATGACATGAGCAAGAAGCCAACAGGCCGACGCCGCGCTGATGTCGATATCAACGTGCTTGAGTCGATGCAGTTGCGCTCACGCCGCTCGATTCGCGAAGCTGAACGCCGCAGATCTAAGCGTGCCAACAAACGTGCTGAGAAGATCGAGAAACGTGCCGCGGCGAAATTAGCTTTGGCAAATGCCTCGACCACCACTTCGAAGGCAAATGCCGCAAGAGTTGCTGCCGGAGTAATAACGGCAAGCGCAAAAGTGCGTCTCAGCAAGCGTCAAAGTGTTAAGCGCGCCATAACAATGCTGGTTACATCTGGCGTAATCGCAAGCGCAAGCCTGCCGGCATATGCTTTCAACCCGCTGTTGAGTGCAATGGTTGGTTTCACCGGCAACGGCACAGACTCTTCGGCCAATGCTCAGTCTTTGATCATCGCCGAACAGGCACAAAATGAGTTCGAGCGTGGCGGGTTCGGCGCTATCACCGCGAGCGACCTTCAGAATTTGAGCACCAACAACACTTATCGTCGCTATAACGGTCTAACCGCGGCCGATTTTTATCAAAACCCCGCCTATAGCATCATCACTCCGGCTGACGTGATCAACGTCGCACAAAAATATGTCGGAGTGCCTTATGTTTTGGGTGGTGAGCTGCCGGTTGGTTTCGACTGCTCTGGTTTGACCCGCTATGTTTATGCCCAGTTCGGCGTGCTCTTGCCGCACTCGGTTATCGCTCAGTCGCACGACGTGCATGTTCATCGCATTCCTCGCTCGCAAGCTCAACCGGGTGACCTGGTCATTCTCAACGATTTGAGCCACGAAGGTATTTATGCAGGTGGTGGCCAGTTCTATCACGCCCCACGCCCTGGCGACCAGGTCAAACTTGCACCAATCTTCACCGATTCGTATTTCATTGCGCGCGTTACTAAATAGCCGACAAATCGTTACCCAAAGTTAGCCAAACAAATCTGCGATTTGGGCACTTTCGAGTCGTATTCTAAAAACAGATCGCATTTCTGATTAGAACGGATTCCGTCATGATTACGGTGCACTTGCTCGCCAAGCAAGAGTTCCAATTTTTTCATGCCTGTCAATCCAGAACAATCTGGTCAAACTAGCGCGTCACCTTGATGGTGGCGCGTTTTTTTATTGCCAAAGCTTTGCGATCTGAACCGAAAACTCACAAGCCGTGTGGGTGACTTCGAAAGGAAGAGTTATGCGAACGCTTGTTTTGAACGCCGGATACGAGCCACTCGGTGTGGTCTCTTTTAAACGGGCAATAATTTTGGTGCTTAATAAAAAGGCCACGATTATCGAAGGCGCTGAGCAAGAGAAAGTCCACAGCGCCTCAACAGAATTCGAAATGCCGTCTGTGATTCTGCTCTCACGATATGTGCGAGTGCCTGGCAGTCGAGTAATTCCGCTATCGAGACGTGGGGTTCTTCGACGGGATGGCCATCGTTGTGCTTATTGCAATCGTGTTGCCAACACCGTAGACCACGTGGTGCCCAAATCTAGAGGTGGCCAAGATACTTGGCAAAATTTGGTTGCCTGCTGCCTGCGTTGCAACAACAAAAAGGGTGACAAGTCACTTGCTGAAATTGGTTGGCAACTGGGGTTCACGCCGGCTATGCCAACCGGTGGTGCTTGGTTGTTGCGAGGCGCAGAACGCATTGAACCAAGTTGGGATCAATACCTAGACCTGCCATTAGCTGCCTGACGCCGATTACAAATTAAGCCTGGCCAACAATGCGGTTGGTAGGGCCCTAATCACTAGCATGATTAACCGCCATTTGCCCGGCACATAAACGGTGGCTGATTTCTGCTTTGCCATGACGTTTACGATTTGCTGAGCGACAGCATCTGCAGAAGCGAAGCCCTTTTGATTCATGCCCGCAGTCATTCGAGTTTTTGTCGGACCGACTTTAAAGAGCACGACCGCAACATTGCTGCCAGAAAATCGCATCTGTAATCCTTGGGCGAAGCGTTCGATGAAACCCTTGGCGGCCCCATAAACATAGTTGCTGGTGCGACCACGATCGCCTGCAACGCTGCCGATCACAGCAATAGTGCCATGGGCTTGTTTGTCAAAGGTCGCTGCGAAGGCCTCTAACGCAATAGCCGCACTTGATGCGTTCACATAAACCGAATGGGCCAGTGCGCCAGCGTTGCCTTGAGCCAAAAGTTGCTCGGTGAGTTCACCATGCGCAATAAGTGCAGCGTCTAGATCTTTGATGCCGCCTAGTGTTGTTGCAAAGTTATTGGCATCGGCAAA
>CAINTU010000133.1 GCA_903853515.1 uncultured Micrococcales bacterium
CAACCGGTTGCACGACCGCGTCACCGGCGTCTATCAAACAAATGCCGGCGAGCCGAGGGGTTATCGAGCTTCCGACAAAGACTTGCTGCTCTGGGTGCATATCGCATTCACCGAGAGCTTTCTAACTTGCCATCAGCTTTATTCAAAGCGGGCGATACCCGGTGGGGCAGATGCCTATGTTTCGCAGTGGGCCAGATCGGTCACAGCTCTTGGGCTAGCCGAATGCCCACGCGACAAGGTTGAACTCGCCGCGGCAATCGAACGCTTTGCTGCTGAAGGCCAACTGCGCGTTGATGACACCACTCGCGATGTGATCAAGTTCATCAAGAAGCCGGGGCTGCCTTGGTGGGCGAAGTCGTCTTACCGATTGCTGTTCGCAGCTGCGGTGGTCAGTCTCAACCCAATCGAGCGCAAACTGCTCGGGCTGCGCAGCGCACCACGCTGGTTGATCGTGCCGGCAACTAGATTCACACTGTCTGCTATCGGCATCTTGATTGGCCCAGATTCACCAATCGAAGACGGTGCTCTAGCCCGCCTTCGCCGCATCGGCGAAATTAACTAAACTTGCTATTGGTTTTGCACAACCTGCACTAACCTCGCCGCCTTAGCTCAGTTGGTAGAGCAGCTCCCTCGTAAAGAGCAGGTCAGCAGTTCGATTCTGCTAGGCGGCTCTCATAGCGTGACCTACGTCACTTCGAAAAAAACCCAAAAATCTATTAGTTTCTCATCGCCAGCGTCAACCAACACAGTCATAAAATTCACTTTGTATCGAATCACGAGGAAGGGGCCGAATTGCGAAACACATTTAGTCCTCAAGACTTGGATTTGTTGCGAAGCTTTATCGGTTCCCAACTATCTTTTGTTGCCGGCCCAGACCTGTGGGAACCGTTGAGCGCGGATCTCATATTTGTGGTTTGCGGTGAACGAGGCCTTGAATTGCGGGGGGATATTTTTCAAGACTCGTTCGAAGGTTTTGAATCGGACTATTCGAAAATAAACTTTTCGGAAATAACGCAATCTGAAGTGCTTGAAGCTACACAGCGCGGATTTCGATATCTGATTCACGCTGGTGAATTAGTCACCGGCGTTGCAATCCTTAGAAATCAGGTTAAGCATTCCGGTAAAAATGGCAACGACTGGGACTACACGTCAGATTCTGGGGTAATTTTTTACTTATCTGAGGGAGCGCTCGCCGTAACAAAATTGGGTCACCACGATGAATTACTCCAAGTCACTTATCAAGAGAAAATCGACGAAGCTCTTGCCGAACTCAATAGCCATTTCGAATCAGATTTTGACGACCAGTATGAATTCACGCGCGTGCTAGTACCGCTGTCTCAGCCTGACTAATTCTGCGCCTTGAGGTGAGGTTTGGGACGCTTTCTAAATCGTCAAGGTATTTGCGCGGCTCTCAGACCTTTAAGAGCCAAAACGCATCCATGGATTTCTAGTTGAGCGACCCAGCCAACGGCGACAGAGTCACCAGCAGTGCAGCTACCCAGTGGCAGATGAATGCGATCACGGTTAGCGTGTGAAAGATTTCGTGAAAGCCAAAGTGACCTGGCCAAGGGTTTGGGCGTTTGAAACCATAGATGACTGCGCCGACTGTATAGCAGAGCCCGCCAATCAAGATTAGGTTCATGGCTAATGCGTTTGAGGCATAAAAGTCGGTGACATAAAACATTGCGGCCCAGCCGAGTGCGATATAGAGCGGAACATAAAGCCATCGCGGCGCACCGATCCAGAAGACTCTAAAGAAGATTCCCAAAAGCGCACCAGCCCAAACGATGATCAACAACAAGGTGCCTTTGCCGCTCGGCAACGACAGCACTGCCATCGGGGTATAGCTAGAGGCGATGAGCAAAAAGATGTTGGCATGGTCGATGCGCTTGAGCACTTTTTTGGCGCGGGGCTTCCAGTTGAAGCGGTGATAGAGAGCCGAGTTGCCGAACAACAAAAATGAGCCAGCAAAGAATACAGCCGCGGCAAGTTTGGCGGGCAGGCTTTGCGCGACGGCGAGCAAAATGATTCCGCCAGCAATAACTAGTGGCAGCACACCAGTGTGAATCCAGCCGCGCCAAGTCGGCTTCGCTTCGAGCGCATCGATTGGCATTGCTTCGGCTAGCGGCAGGTGCAGCGGATCAGGGGTCTCTAGGCTCATGGGTCTAAGCCTAAGCACCTGAGTCGCCTTCGCTTACCGCAAATGCGAGCTCAACATAGGTCATTTCTGCCCAGCTAAACCACGGCCTAGTGAAGACCTCAGGCTTATCGACTTTAAATGACTCATGGATGTGCCCGTCGGCAGAGGCCGTCGCTTCGATCATTCGAAGTGCGGCCAGTCGGTCGGCTGCCGAGCTGGCAGTTAGGCCAGCCATAGCTATGGCTAGCGGCCAAACCATGCCCGGCCCGGTGTGTGGGCTGCCGATTCCTGCGGCGATGGGTGATTCGAAATACCAGGGGTTATCGGCACTCAGCACGCGCTCACGTGTTGCCAAATAGACGTCGTCGCTCGCGTGCCCAAGCCATGGTAATGAAAGCAGGTTCGGGTAATTTGCGTCGTCTTGCAGAACCGCACCACCAAGGCCATCAACTTCGTACGCATAGATGGTGCTATCTTCGATTTTGACTAAGCCGTATTTTTGCACGGCTGCCTCGACGCTAGCGGCTAGCGCCCTGGCGCGTTTAGCAAGCTCGGGGTTTATGCCATGCGAACCGCAATAATCTGACAAGCGCCGCAAAACGACTGCGGCGTGCAGGTTGGCCGCGATGTTGAAAGGCAACTCGCAGGCGTCATCGCTCGGTCTGAAGGCGCCCCAAATAAGACCGCACTCTGCATACTTGGCGCCATAACCTTCATTGCTCAAAAAGTCGTGGGCAGGCGCACCGGCGCGCACGAATCTATAGCTTTCGACTTCGTGACGAGTTTCGCGCCACATCAGTTCGACAATTTCATTCGCTACAGACCACCACGCGGCATCGATGTGCTCGATTACACCAGCACCAACCAAATCGAGTGAGAAATGCAAAAACGCGGTCAGCGAATCGAGTTCAAATTTTCGCTCGAAAACCCACGGCGATTGATCTGCAAAATCTTTGTGCCAGCAGGCGCCGTTGGCTTCTATGTTGAAAGCGTTGGCATATGGGTCGATGCCCAAATAGCGAACCTGCGACTTAACCGCGCCAACTAGAACCCACGAGATGTCTTCGTCAGCAACGAAACGCATTAGAGGGCGCAACTGCCAGCATGAGTCGCGAATCCACATGGCTTCTATGTCGCCGGTTTGCACAAATACTTCGCCACCGGTGCGTTCGATGCAGGCATCAAAAACAAGTCGCTCGATAGATGAGCGAACCATTTGCTGTGTCGACGACCCAAGTGGCGCTAAACCTTCAATGGCATCGACGACTAGCGGCGGCAGTTGCTTGTTCAATTTGCCTCATTTCTGATGCCACTTTATCGTGGCCTCACCCAACTCGACCCCGAGCTCTTTGCTATCTTTGCTAGCAGGTTCAAATACCAAAGTTAAGGCAAAGATGCGCGAAGAGATACGTGGCTACCGCGAGGTGCGAGAAGCCGCAAAAGACTTTGAAACCTATTCGAGCGATCTGCAGGGCGATCGCGATGTTCGCAATTATCGCCAATTGCCGCTTGAGGCTGACCCGCCACGTCACACAGCTTTTCGCGAAGCCGTGCAACCACTGTTTATGAGTGATGCAATTTCTAAACACACAGCAAAGTTCGAGGCGCTCGCTCAAAAACTAATTGACAACGCAAAAGCCAAAGGCACCATCGAAGTCGGCAAAGATATCGCCCTGCCATATGTCATCGGTTGCCTAACGATTATCTATAACCGCCCGCAAGATTATGACGAGTGGTTGGCCTGGGGTCCTGATGTATGGACTGCCGACGGCACCGGCAAACGCGATGGCGCGACTTTGCAAAGTTATCTTGACCGTGTTTTTGATCATGCCGAATCCAACGTGAATCGTGATTTAGACACCCAGGATGTCTGGGATTTCGTTTCACAAATTGAAATCGAAGGCAAGCCCATTGCTCGTACCGAAATGCAAGGCATCGCAAATGTTCTATTGGCCGGTGGACGAGACACCGTGATTAAGTTGATTACAGGATTGATTTGGCATCTAATCGGCAACCAAGCCGACCGCGAGTTTTTGAATGAGAACCACAATTGGTTCAATCGAACAATTGGCGAAATGGTTCGCTATTTGTCACCTCTGCCAAAGATGGAACGTGTACCACCTGCTCAACATGGTTTGAGCGATGAAGAAAGAGATCCTCAAAACTATGTATTACTCAATTTTGTTTCGGCGAATTATGACCGTGAGATTTGGCCAGACGCCGAAAGGCTAGATATTCATCGTGATCGGATACCGCATTTGGCCTTCGGCTTTGGACGGCACAGCTGCATGGGCATGAACATCACAGAGCACGAGGCCGGTGCTTTTCTCAGAGTGATTTTGGCTAATTGGCCATCATGGCAGTTTGCCCGCGACCCTGAAATCGAATGGGCTCAAGATCTCGATAAAGATGGCAACCCAATTAGGTATATCGATCGCTTCAACAGTCTTGAAGTCAGCGTTTGACCTTACCTCGCGGGCGCCATTTGCCGTCTAAGGCCTAGAATTTGGTCGCGACTTGAAATCTCAAGCAATTAAAATCGAAATCCCCAAAAATCATTTCAAACCCAAATCAACAGCGAGGAGATCTTGAAATGCAAGAACTGATTTCGATGGAATCATTAGTCGCACTAGCTGGGTTAGTCGGAAGGGAATTTCTCGGGCTTTCAGGGCCAGGGTTGAGCGACCACAAAATAGCAGAAATCGTTTATGTGATGTCCGAAGGCGTAACTCTAATGGTGCGCGCCAATCTTTTGGAGTATGACATAGAACAGAACCAAGATGATGGTTGCGAAATAACTGTTGACATAGTTGAGCACGTCATCGCTGAGGAATATGTTGCCCAAGGCAAATTCCTTGACCTCAATTCGAGGCAATTGATCAAAGATGTCAAAATAATTCGCAATTTCATAAAAGGAAGCACAGCTTCAGAGGTCACGCTCGACTTTGTAACTGATGTCGGAATTTACTTCGAATTAGACCAAGGCTCTTTTGCTCTCATTAAAACTTCGTACCATGATGAGTTGATGTGTGTTGCCTACAACACAGGTATCCCTGATTTGCCAGTTACAAGTAGCCGCTTCGAAGATTCGATGTCCGAACATTTTGAGACACGCGTGCAAGTGTTGACGATACCGCAAGCCCTAGGTAACGCCTAGAGCGCATCGAGAGAGATTCGGATTTTAAATAATTTGAATGCTTACAATGTGCCAATTTTCATTTGTGTAGTGCAGGCCAAACTCGTGTACATACCGAAAAAATCACATATGCCACTAAGCAAACTTGGCTCGGTAGTTCTGCACAATCGACCGCATGCCGATGCCGCAAGCGCCGATTAACTTGTCGTCGCGGTAAGACTCGAAAACACAGTCACCGCCAATTTCGCCTGCAACCAGTTCACTGCGATCGGCTAGAGCCGGCAAGCCAAAGGCGAGCAGGTGCACATCGTATTGGTCGCTCCAAAACGAAGGCACCGGCTTGAATTGCGAGTCGACAGTTACTGGCCAATAAACCCCACCACCTTGCATGGCCGCAATCACCGATGCGGCTCGCTTAGCGGTTTCGGTTGGAATATTCCAGTGCTCAACTCTGCGAGCAACACTGTCAAACGTTGGGTTGGTGAAGCGCGCAACGTCGCCAATCGCAAATACGTTTTGCAGAGCGTCACCTGAAAACTTCAAGGCTTGCATTGCAGAGTTGACGAGCACCCCATCAGTTGTATCTATTTGATTACCCGACAGCCACTCAACATTTGGGCTAGAACCAACGGCTTCAATAAAAACATCACACTCGAGAGTTTGCCCGTCATCAAGAATTACCGCGGCCACCTCTGACTCGCCAACCAAATCAACAACACTTCGATGCATAAAAAAGTTCACGCCGTGCTCTTTGTGCCTGCGCTGCATCTCGGCGGCTAATTCGTTGCCGAGCGGGCGCAACATCGGGTGAGAGTCGCGGCCTACCACGCTCACTTGGCATCCTAGTTTTATTGCGGTCGCTGCGACTTCGCTGCCAACAAAGCCAGAACCGGCAATCACGACCTTTGAGCCAGGCACTAATTTGGTTCGCAGCGAGATCGCATCATCGAGGTCGCGCAAAACTTGACGACCAGCTAAATCACCATTTGGCAAGTTCAGCCGTTTTGGCCGCAATCCTGTCGCGATTACCAAAGCCGAATACTCGTGCACCGCACCGAATTCGTCTGTAACCGTGTTGTGCTCAATGTTGAGCGCTGTCGCCCGCGTTGCCAACAGCCAATTCACATCGCTTGTTGCCGCGCGTTGCTCGAACGCAACCGCCTCATGGCTCACGTGATTTGCCAGCACCTCTTTAGACAGCGGTGGGCGATTGTAGGGCGCCCAAGATTCCGCGCCGATCACTGTGATTGGGCCTGTGTATGCAAATCGTCTTAGTGCCTCAGCTGTGCGCAATCCACCCATGGATGCGCCCACGATCACAACCGGTTTCGAAGGCATTTAGTTTTTCTAGCGGCCGATCACTTGCTATTCGACGATTCGAATGGCTTGCATCGGGCACACGTCGATAGCGGCCTCGATGTTGTCGCGTTCGGCGTCATCGGCTTCAGCTGTGTATTCGAGCTTGTCGTCAACGTTCAAACTAAAAATGTCGGGGGCCTCAAAAACGCATTGGCCGTAGTGCTGGCATTTCGCCATGTCTACTTCAACTTTGATCATTGGTGTTCCTCAAGTTGTTATTCTTCGACGTCAGTTTAGGCCACCCGTGCTCGGGCCAATTGAAAGACGTTCACTACTTATCATTTGTTGCCTAAGCGTTGCATTGCGATTAGTTTTGTATAGTCGCCCCTTCTAAGGAATAACCGCATGAAAATTCAGGCTCTCGCCTTATCTGCGGTTATTGTGCTGGCCACCGGCGGCCTAGCCATTGGTCAAAACGATCCGAACCCACAGATTTATTACGGCTGCGTCACACCAATAAACGGCAACATAATTCGCGTTCAGACAGTCGCGCATTCCTGCCCACCTCGCACTGTTGCCATCAGTTGGAACATTCAAGGCCCGGCCGGCACCAACGGCACCAATGGCACAAACGGGGTCGATGGCGCGAATGGCACCAACGGCACGAATGGCACCAACGGAACCAACGGCACCAACGGTGTCGATGGTGCAACCGGGCCACAAGGACCCCAGGGCGAAAAGGGCGACACCGGTGCAACTGGCGCGACTGGGCCTGCGGGGCCAAAAGGCGATAAAGGTGACACCGGCGCGACGGGTGCAAAGGGTGACACCGGTGCTACCGGTGCAACCGGACCAAAGGGTGACGCCGGCGCAACAGGCGCCACTGGCCCTCAAGGGTTACCTGGCTTGCAAGGTGTTCAAGGGTTGCCTGGTCCGCAAGGACTTCAAGGGCTTCAGGGCTTGCTCGGGCCAAAGGGCGACACTGGCGCTACTGGTGCAACTGGCGCAACCGGACCAAAGGGTGACAAAGGCGACACTGGCGCTACCGGTGCTACCGGTGCGACCGGACCAAAAGGCGACACTGGCGCTACCGGTGCGACCGGATCAAAAGGTGAAACCGGCGGCCTATACCTAACGAACGACGCGGGTACTCGCAAATACAAACTTTATGGTGCAGACAAGAGCATCGTTTTGATCGACGGCGTCTATTGGAACTTTGACTTTGCCCAAGGAATCTTTCAGCCAGCTTTCGTCAGCTATGGCCCCAAGGTTTACCTATATAAGACCACCAACTGCACCTCGACGAAATACGCGAGCTATACCGAGGTGACCTATGGCTTGAATAATTTTTACCCACTGCCCGGTTACACGTTCCAATGGCAATCTGCAACCGACACCGAGATCTATAAGCTCACCGTTTTGCGTGATGCCACCGCTTATACCGGCATCAAATCTTATGCAACCGGCACATACGGTGGCCAACAGATTTCGATCGGCCAAGATGTTTGGGGCCTTGGATTCACTGATGCTGTTTCATACAGTGCGAGTTGTCGAACCATTGATGCAACCACGACCCGCACAACAGCGCTTAACGCCGCGATTGCAGACAACACTGCAAATGGTGGCGGCGAACCATTCAAAATAAGCACCAACAAGGTCAATCTTTATTCAACGCTTTATCAACTAGATCTAGTCAGCCTGCCTGCCGCCATGCCTGACTGGAACCTTACAGTTATCAACTAGTCGGGCCTAAAACCTCAGAAGTCAGCCGTTTTAGTGGCAGACTAAAAACATGTCAGCAATGAGGCTAGAACATGACCTGCTCGGTAATTACGAGATCCCTGCCAACGCTTATTGGGGGGTGCATACTGCAAGAGCAGCCGAAAACTTCATGATTAGCGGCGTTCCCATCGGGCATTACCGCTCGCTAATTAAAGCTTTAGCCATCGTTAAAGAGGCAACAGCAAAAGCAAACCAAGAAGTCGGTGAACTGCCCGACGACATCGCGGCAGCAATTATTGCAGCCTGCCACGAAGTTGCCGCAGGCAAGTTCGATAAGGAGTTCATCGTCGATGCGATTCAGGGTGGTGCTGGCACGAGCACCAATATGAATGCAAATGAAGTGATCGCAAACCGCGCGCTCGAACTGGCCGGCCACCAAAAAGGTGACTACGAAAAAATTCATCCACTCAATCACGTCAACATGTCGCAGTCGACCAACGACGTTTACCCGACTGCACTTAAGGTCGCGATAATTCTCGAAATTCGCGAACTGATCAAAGCCATGGAATATCTGCGTGGCTCATTCAGTGCGAAGGCAACCGAATTTAGAGACTTCATCAAAATGGGTCGCACCCAGCTGCAAGATGCGGTGCCGATGACATTGGGTCAAGAGTTCGCAACTTTTGCGCGCATGACCGCAGAAGACGAACAACGCTTGCGTGATGTGTTGCCGCTGCTAAGCGAAATAAACTTGGGCGGCACCGCGATTGGCACCCAGTTGAATGCGCCTAAGGGTTACGCTGCCG
>CAINTU010000134.1 GCA_903853515.1 uncultured Micrococcales bacterium
CACCGTCACGATGTGATCGACAGCCCCGTGGGGAATGGCAATTGCCAAGGCGATCAGAGCCAAGATGACCTGAAACTCGATGCCGAAACCACCCAGCAAACGGCCCGCTAGAGACACCAGAATGCCAGCAGCGATGCTGTAACGTGAAATGGTTCGCAGATTGTTCAACAGGGTTAGTTGCGAAGCGACCATACCCTGATTCTAAAACGAAAGCGCTGAATCTATGTTCGGGCAATGGTCATATATGGCGATGCTTGGCTTTGTCGTGGTCGCCTCGTTTTGGCTCGAATTTGCCTTCAGATTGCGTGTTTTGCGAGATCCTCGGAGGCTCGTTTTAACGATTCTTATCTCTGCGCCGTCATTTATTCTCTGGGATGCCTACGCTATAGCCCACGATCACTGGACGTTCGGTGCAGGGCTAACGCTTGGAATAATTGGCCCGCTTGGGGTTCCGCTAGAGGAATATCTGTTTTTCATTGTGATACCAGTGGCTGCAATTTTGACCCTTGAAGGCGTTAAGAACTTTTTGCCAACTGTCAAATATTGGCTCTCAAAAATCAAGGCGGCCAGAGCATGATTACCTATACGTTGCTTGCCGGCATCATGATCATGGTGGTTTTTATGCTCGAACTGATTTGGCTAAAAACAGGGTTACTTTCACGGGGCATCTTTTGGATCGCACTTGCAATAGTGACGGTTTTTCAGCTGATCTCGAACGGTTACCTCACAAGCGAAAACATCGTGAACTACAACTCAGAACTGATTAGCGGGGCCAGAATTGCCTACGCTCCGCTCGAAGACTTGTTCTTCGGCTTCGCGCTGGTGAGCCTGACAATGTTTGTCTGGACGAAGTTGAAGCCGAAGACTCCAGGCAAAAAGCGAAAGAACGCTAACCGCACTGGCGACTACCGCCTGTTTTAGCGCTCGTCTTGGTGCGGAATCCACACCTGTCGCACAATCAACATGATTGTCGCCGCCACCGGAATCGCCAATAACGCCCCAAGCATGCCAAGCAATGCCCCGCCCGAAAGCGCGGCCACGATCACCAACGCGCCAGGCAGGTTGACGGCCCTGCGCATAATCTTGGGCGCAATAACATATGCTTCGATTTGCATGTAAACCAAGAAATAGAGTGCAATCACTAACACGGTGCTCGGCGGCAGGGTCGCCAGCGAAATCATGGTGATTATCGCCGCACTTGTGACTGAACCAACGATTGGCACCAACACCAGCAAAAAGTCGATGAATGTCAAAACGATCGCAAATGGCACACCCATGATTGTCATCACGATAAAGGCCAGCGATGCGTTAATCGTCGCAACTATGACTTGACCCATCACATATCTGCCTACCGAGCTCATAACCTGCTCGGCGATGGCCTCAAACTTTGGTCTGCGCGATTTTGAAACAAGCTGATAGCCGATTCGTTTGATGCCTTTTAGCGCCGACATGAAATAGATGGTCAAAATCAACACGGTCATAAAGCCAATCACGCCATTGAACAGCGTGAGACCAACCTTGACCAGGCCACCTGCCATCTCTGGCCAATTCTTTGAATCGCTCAAATAGTTGGTCGAGCTGGTGAGGGCGTTTGAGATTGCACCGCCAAGCTGCACATCGGCCTGGGCGACCGCGGGCAACTTTAGAAAACCTGAAACAACCTGTGGCAAGTTTGTGACAAAACCAGATGCCTGACTAACCAGCGGCGGCAAAATGAGTGTGAATAATGTGGCAATCACAGCAAGCAGACCCAGCACCACAATCGAAATGGCATAGCCCCGGCGGCCGGTTTTGCGTTCCAACAATGCAACCAACGGCTCAAGGCCAAGGGTGATAAACATCGCGGTGACGATATAGGCAAATACGCTGCCGAGCCCCATTACTGCTGAACCGATCAGCACTGCCGTCAAAACGCCTAGACCGCCAAGAAATCCAACCTGAAAAGGGTGATTGATCTTGAAATTAGTCTGCACGGCGAATACCCTTTTTGACTTCGTCGATCACTTGGCGAAGGTTGTCTAGATAAACCACGATGTTGTCACGCTCTAGCACCAGGTTGCGTGTGCGCCCATCGAGTTCACGAATCATCGCAGCGTTGCGGTGTGCCGCGTTAGACAAAGTGGCACGAGCCTCTGCTTCTGCGGCAGCGATGATCTGCTCGGCACGCTCACGCGCTGCGTCGGTTGTTGAGCGATTCACGCTGCGCGCTGCAGCCTCAAGGGTGTCGGCCTCGAGCCGCGCCGTCGAAACCCTTGCCATGGCGTCGGTCAGTTGGCGGTTAGCTTCATCCAAGTATTTTTGGGTCTGCATTACGGCCTCTTGATGTTTGCGCAGATAGTCGGCCTCTGCCTCGGCTCGGCGAGCGGTCAGCTCTAGCTCGAGATCGATGCGCGCCTGCTGCGACACCAGATTGCCGGCCAAACTTTCGTCTAGACCAGATTTGAGCGCGCGCTCGATAATCAACTTGCGTTCAGCTAAATCGCGTTCAGTTTTAGTTTTGAGAGTCTCAAGCTCTCGCTTTGCACTGGCTCTTGCTCTGGCAACCTCGGTTGCAATCGCACCACGCTTTGCGCCTGCATCGCGAAGAGCCTCATCAACGATGCGTTCTGCCTCATTTGTTGCCTTGGCTAAAGTCTCGTCACAGTCGGTTTTTGCGGCGTTAATGATGCGGTCGGCGCGGCGGTTAGCCTCGGCCACCAGGGCCTCATAAAAATCGCTGCCTTCGGCGCGTTTAGCTTCAACCTCGTTTTCGATGCCGGCCAAAATCGCGGCCCGCTCGATTTCGGCGTCATTGACGATGCGCTTGGCAAGTTCTTCGGCGTTGCTCAGAATCTGTGCTGCCCTTGCGCCCACGCCGGCATAACTTGGGGCGATGTTCTCGCCAAGTTGGTTTTGCGCCTCAATTAGTTCGTTTTGTGTCTGGCGCAATTCGGCCGCCAAAGTAGCATTTTGGGTCGAAAGTGCAAGCAATTCTCGGCGAAAATCGCGAATAGCGTCGTCTACGGCGCCGCGGTCATAACCGCGCAGCCCACTTGGGAACTCGCTCTCTTCGGCTGCCAAACTGCGACTCCTAGTGGCTTGGGTAGAATTACAAGGTTGCCAAGTGTCAAGTTTAGCCCG
>CAINTU010000135.1 GCA_903853515.1 uncultured Micrococcales bacterium
CGGCGTCGCCCAGCGCGATCGAGCGGGTAAGGTCGGCCATGATTTCGACATAAAACGGGTGCGCTTCACTCAGGTGATTGGGGTGAGGCTGCGCAAACTCGCGGGGCAGCCGTCTTGGTTTTGACATAGAACGGCAAGCATAGCCAAGGATTCGTTGCCCGGCATCGCGCCTCGGTTAAATGAAAGAACCTCACCGTGGAGGGTGAGGTTCTAGTAGGCCCCGTCGGGATCGAACCGACGACCCACGGATTAAAAGAACGGCAGTCAATCACCGTCTTAGCTATAAATCTGAGTATCCGCAGCTATATCCCAGATGTTTATTGTGTTTGTAGATTCCTCTTTTTGCGCCTATTTACCTCTACATGCGGGGGTTTGGCGGGGAATCTATTTCTTGTTATTCGAAAGAATGTCTTGAAGGAGTTTCCAGTCACCAGACAATTTGCCAGGAGTGTAGGAGTAGGAGGAGGAAGAGTTCAGGTGCCAAACGCCGTTTTCCTTCGGAACTATTCCGCCGCCGAGGCTCTTGTGACGCTAAAAGCTCAAAGCGCTCGCCGCTTACTTCTCTAGTTCTGTGTTGAATTATTCGTCGCCAGGCATGAGTTGATTTCGACGCGGACGTGCATGCGCACTATCGCGCTCGGGCCGATTCTTTTATTCGGCTTCTGGTCTTCGGTCTTCAAAAATTTAGCGCACTAAACTCTCAGAAAACGCTCAGGAGTTGCTCTCGAATTATGCAGTCAGTGCTGAGAGACTCTGAGTGAGCAAAGTCTATATTTATTGAGAGGAACCAATGTTTTTCACTTATCTAGGCCGAGAGCTGACCAAGAGGAAGCGCCAAAGCGCTTTGGTCGCAACAGGCCTTGCGATTGCGATCGCGCTAGTCGTTGTTGTCAACGCCGTTTCGGGTGGCATAAAGTCAGCCCAAACGCAGGCGCTAAGCGGGCTATATGGAATCGGAACCGACATAAGCGTTTCAAAGGAAGCGGAACCTGGGCAGGGTGGCCCAAGATTCGACGTCGGCAGCGCGGACGGAAAAACTTCTGGCACAAAACGCACATTCAGCAAGTCACAATTGCGCTCTGAACCATTCATCGGGACCATTACCGAAACCGAGCTTGCGAAAGTAAAAAGTGTCGCGGGGGTGACCGCTTCGATAGCCACGCTTAAGTTGAACAGCATTACATTCAATGGAACCTTGCCTACTTTTAGTCAGGATGGCAGTGGTGGGGGGCCTGTGGGGCCATATCAAGACGGAAATATGCCAGCGCCACCTACCGGAGGCAGCGACGGCGCGGGTGGTTCATCTTTCGACGTGACAACATTCACGGTGGAAGGTGTCGGGGTTTCTTTGCAGAAGATCGGTCCGCTAGCGTCTGTTGACGTCGAGAGTGGCAGAAACTTCGCGGCGGCTGACGAGGGAACTTATGTTGCTGTGGTCGATTCCAGTTACGCATCAACCAACTCAGTATTGGTGGGCGACAAACTCACGATTGGCGGTAAGAAGTTCACTGTCGTTGGAATCGTGGCTTCAAACTCAACTGCTGCAAGTACACCTTCGAATGTTTACATTCCGATTGATGTGGCTCAGGCTTTGAGTTCAAACTCAGGCGTGTACAGCAATGTTTATGTCTCCGCGGATAGTTCGGCAAATCTAGAGACTATTAAAGCTGCCATCGAAAAAAAGGTCCCTGGCCTAACCGTCAAGACTTCTTCAGATCTAGCATCAACGGTCGGCGGTTCGCTAGCAACGGCTTCGTCCTTGGTGAACGACATGGGTGGTTGGTTGAGCATCATCGTCCTGCTCGCAGCGTTTGGCACTTCGATTTTGTTCACAACTTCAGGAGTTAACCGCCGAATCCGTGAGTTCGGCACTTTGAAAGCAATTGGTTGGCGTTCGAGGCGTGTTGTGGGCCAGGTCGTTGGCGAATCTCTAGTGAACGGTCTCATCGGTGGCGTCGCGGGTATTGGTCTAGGTTTGGCTGGCGTATGGGCTGTGAACAATTGGGCACCTTCGCTTTCCGCAACCGTCGCAAGGGCCACAAATGGCTTCGCTGGTGGGCCTGGCGGATTTGGGGGCCCAGGCAGGGACAATGCTGCTGCCGCTGCTTTGAATCTGACGTTACATGCATCAATCGACCCAGCAATGATTTTCGTTGCGATTGGTTTCTCAGTGCTTGGCGGCTTACTTGCCGGTGCATTCGGTGGCCTCCGAGCCGCAAGACTAAGCCCTTCAGTAGCACTTCGAAGCTTTGAGTAGAAAGAGAAAAAAATGTATTTTTTGAGTGAAGTTACGAAAACCTATAAAGGGAAGCGCGGCTTAGTTAATGCAGTCGACGGCATCAACCTAGAAATCAAGCAAGGTGAGATGATCTCGATCCAAGGTCCAACTGGAGGTGGAAAATCAACTTTGCTCCAGCTTCTAGGAGCCTTGGACAAACCGACCTCAGGGAGTGTTGTCTTTGAAGATCAGGCAATGCAGGGCATGAGTGACCGAGACTTGGCCGACTTTCGTTCAAAGAAAATCGGTTTTGTGTTTCAAAGCTTCAATTTAATTCCAACACTTACAGCTCTTGAGAATGTTGAAATGGCACTCGTGCCACTTGGGATTGAGAGAGAGGAGCGTGCTAGACGCGTGCTCGAGGCACTTGATTCTGTTGGTTTGGGAGACCGCGCAGCCCACCTGCCTAGCGAACTTTCCGGTGGGCAGCAGCAGAGAGTTGCAATTGCGCGAGCAATAGTGAAAGAGCCATCGGTTCTACTTGCTGACGAGCCCACGGGAAACCTGGACGAAGCCACGCGCGACGAAATCGTGAGTTTGCTGGTCAAACTCTGGAAGGACAAGGGCATCACCTTGATAGTCGTAACGCACGATAGCCAAATAGCCAAAAAGGCTCAGCGCCACTTAAACATCAAGGATGGAAAATTGACTGAGAAGTCAGCAGCTTAACTTATTTTGCGGCACTGCTCGCACACTCTTGAGGAAGATGCTGAGACTTCCTTAACGTTTAGATCGCCGTTATGGTTTTGGACCGTCAGAGAAGAAGGTTTGATCTGTTTAGGCGAAAGTAGGTGCTTTGAAGAAAAGAACCCCTTCGGCGAGGAAGGGGTTCTTAGTAGGCCCCGTCGGGATCGAACCGACGACCCACGGATTAAAAGTCCGTTGCTCTAACCAACTGAGCTAGAGGCCCAAATGCGCCCAAAGGCACCACGCAAGTCTACCGCAAGAGTGCACTTGATGGTTGCTGGCCTAGGTGCTCGGGCATCGGCAGGCTAAAATATAGGTGCGCACAATGCGTGGTTTTCACAGGCTGCATGAGGGTGTTATTAGATGACAAAGCGCGCGTTAATAACCGGCATTACGGGCCAAGACGGCTCATATTTGGCTGAGCTTTTGCTTGCCAAGGGCTATGAAGTGCATGGCTTGATTCGACGAGCTTCAACGTTTAACACCTCACGTATTGACCATCTATATGTTGACTCGCACGACCCTTCAGCCAGGTTGTTTTTGCACTATGGCGACCTGAGCGATGGCGCCCGACTGGTTACATTGCTTTCAGCGATTAACCCCGATGAGGTTTATAACTTAGCCGCGCAATCGCACGTCAGAGTTTCTTTCGATGAACCAGAGCATACGGCCGACACCACCGGCACTGGCACGGTGCGCCTTCTCGAGGCAGTGCGCATGGCGGGCATCATGCCTAGGTTTTATCAAGCCAGCTCATCTGAGCTTTATGGCGCAACACCACCGCCTCAAAACGAAGACACCCCGTTTTACCCTCGATCGCCCTATGCGGCAGCAAAGCTGTATTCATATTGGATCACTAAGAACTACCGCGAGGCCTACAGTATGTTCGCTGTAAACGGCATTTTGTTCAATCACGAATCTCCTCGCCGTGGTGAGACTTTCGTGACACGCAAAATTACGCGTGCCGTTGCAAGAATAAAGGCTGGCGCCCAGAACGAACTTTATTTAGGCAATCTCGACGCAGTTCGCGACTGGGGTTACGCAGCAGAATACGTCGAAGGCATGTGGCGCATGTTGCAGGTCGATGAGCCAGAAGATTTCGTGCTAGCCACCGGAGTGGGCTACACAATTAGAGACTTTCTTGAAGCTTCATTCGGTCACGCAGGTCTTGAATGGCAAAAGTACGTCAAATTCGATGAGCGTTACCTAAGACCAACAGAAGTTGATGCGTTAATCGGTGATGCATCGAAAGCGAATGACAAACTTGGCTGGAAGCCGACCATCGATGGCCTACAGCTTGCAAAAATCATGGTCGACGCAGACATTGAAGCATTTGACAAAGCCGGCACTCCTCACATCGATAAAGTCCACCTTGAATCGTGGGGTACAAAGTGAGTGATGACGGCATCAAATACACTCCAGGCCCACTAGATCGCGATGCGACCTTCTATGTTGCTGGGCACAGAGGGCTTGTCGGTTCTGCGATTGTCAGAAAGCTTGAAGCTGAAGGTTTCACAAACATTGTCGGCAAGACATCCGCCGAACTTGACCTAAAAAATCGCGATGCTGTGTTTGACTACATCGCTGAGATTAAGCCACGCTATTTAGTGCTCGCGGCTGCAAAAGTCGGCGGAATTCTAGCCAACAGCACATACCCAGTTGAATTCCTCAGCGACAACTTGCAAATCCAAGTGAATGTTTTAGATGCAGCTCTGGCCAACAAAGTGGAACGTGTCTTGTTTCTAGGATCATCATGCATTTACCCAAAGCATGCCGAGCAACCAATTCGTGAAGACAGTTTGCTAACCGGTCATCTTGAACCGACTAATGATGCTTATGCGATTGCTAAAATCGCTGGCATCCTTCAGATTCAAGCGGTGAGGCGTGAATACGGGCTTCCATGGATATCTGCCATGCCAACAAACCTTTATGGGCCAAACGACAACTTCTCGCCCGAAGGTTCGCATGTATTGCCCGCACTAGTGAGACGTTATAGCGAAGCAGTCGCATCGGGCGCAACCTCTGTCACAAACTGGGGTAGTGGCAACCCGCGCAGAGAGTTTCTCCACTCAGACGATATGGCAGACGCTTGCTTGTTCCTTTTGGAGAATTACGACGGACCATCACAGGTGAACGTTGGCACCGGCGTAGATCATACAATTCGAGAAATCGCTGAGATGGTCGCGGCGGCGACTGGATTTACAGGTGAAACTCATTGGGACACGACAAAGCCCGACGGTACGCCTCAAAAGTTATTGGATGTCCAAATGATTAACCAATTAGGATGGGCGGCAGCTTCCAATTTGCAAATGGGGATTGAATCGCTTGCAGAAGATTTTCTTCCTAACACGATTCAGTAGCTAGACATTTTTAGCGATTGCGCAATAAGCACGATGCAACTTTGGCAAATGAAACAATTAGTGCCGCTAAGTGCGGTCGCAAAGCAATCGCAAACCTTAGTTCTCTAAGGGCTCTCGCGTTTCTTCCTTCGATGATGAGGGGTGCAACTACGTGCAGTAGCAAAAAGTCGGCCTGGGCTGTCTTACCTAAGTATTTTTTTACGACCTCGTACCATTCCAAACTAGCTTGCCAGTTTGAAATGCTAGAAACGGAAGACGGGCTACCTTGCCTCACAGTTACTAATGGCTGGGCAAGAAAGGAAAACCTAAATTTTCTAGTGCACAGCCGAAAAACTAAATCCCAATCTTGATGCTTCAAAAGATTAGTGTTCCAAGGTAATTCTTTTATCGCTTCGCGCTTAATCATCAGGGAACTCGATTGCACCAAAGAGTCACCGAAAAGTATAGATTTTCGTTGCGCTATGTAATCGGGTAGGCTGGCGGTGATCGAGGGTGGTCTTTCTCTCGGGAAGACTTTAACCCTCCCGTTGCGGGTGAGAAAGTTACTTGCGGTGAAACTCCAGTCACTATTGGCTAGAGTCATGGCGAGGTGTTGCAGCCTTAATTTATCGGGATCCCAAAAATCGTCATCATCCAAATAGGCGATATGTGGATATTGGGCCTTATCTGTGCCTATTTGGCGAGCAACCCCCCCTCCCTCGTTGCCCTTAGTAACTAGGAGAATCTCACTTGATAGTACTAATAAGTTCTCAACAAATGATCGAAGTTTAGGATTATCAAGCACTACGATTAGCTCAATTTTGCCGTAAGTCTGAGAGCGAACCGACTGTATAGCTTGCACAAGGGTAGCCCTTCCCGTCGTGGGGATTACCACGCTTATTCCTTTGTGAGCTTCAGTTATCATTTCGTAAGTCGACTTTTGACAATAAGCCTGAGAAGCAAAATTGGCTCTATAAAGTAACGGGAGAACAGCCGTCGCGGCTCAAAGACGAATCGCCACAACCATTCGAAGCCCAATGTCCCAATAAATCTTGGTGCCAATTTGTTTGCGCCTGCTAAGTAGTCAATCGCACCGCCAACAGTGGCGATGGTAAAATTATTGAATTTGTCGAGATTGTCCAAGACGAAGAATTCTTGTTTTGGCATACCTAATCCGACAAGCAAGAGATCAGGCTTAAAATCATTTATTTCGCGAACGACAAGGTCAGCTTCCTCACTTTGAAAATACCCATGAAAAGTTTGGACCGTTAGTCCCAAAATATTTTGAAATTTTATGCCAACGGATTTTGATGTAGTCGGACTGCCTCCAAGAATGAATATCCTAATTGGGCATTTTAAGGAGGTGGTTGCTAGGAGATCATGGATCCAATCAGTGCTGCCTATGCGATTGTTTAGCGGCAATCGCCTACCTCGTAAGTTGGCCAGCCACAGAAGGGGCATGCCATCAATCAATACCTTTTCGGCTATTTCATAGAATTTTCTGAATTTTTCTGAATCATGGTACAGAAACGCTGAGTGCATATTGTGATTTGCGAGAATTCGAGTGGCAGTCGTCGGTGTTCGGATGTAACGCACCACTTCATTTGAATCCATAGGGGTAACCTTCAGTTGAATGAGGGGAATAATCATGAAGGAACTAACGTTGACGAATTGAATTCTTCGCCTGTTTCAAGATTTAAATTTCCCGAGTTGCCTCTGAGTAACAATCCCGAAATACTGCAAACAATGAACCATCCCAAAGGTCTATCAAGTGTCGCTTCAGTGATGCTGTGCACAAAAATGACTCCTAACATCCATCGACTCCCGAAGGTCCATCCAAATCTTTCCCCACCTTTTGCCTTGATAAAAGCAACGCCGAGTGTGACTAATATTAGGCTTGAACCTACAAGTCCAATTTGCACCATCGAATCCAAAATCGCATTGTGCGCCTCAGTCACTGGAAATCCAACTGAGGCTCGGATGAGTTCAGCTATCGGCGAGGCGTCGTTCCAAACTCCCCCCCAGCCCCAACCCAAAATTGGGCTTTTCGAAAAGACATCGAAGGTTGCATTCCATATTTCAGTTCGACCCGTCAAGCTTTCATCACGTCCAAGAGACTGGAATATTGGGCTAAATGCCGAACCCTGGTACAAGATTAACATTGCGCTGATGGCAAGTAGGGCAATGACCAGATTTTTAGACTTAAATCGAATTAACCCTATTACTGCAAGTACCGTGACCAAAACTAAAATTATGATGCAATTAGCTGAGCGACTTGCAAACACCGCGCTCGCGAAGATCACAGATAAGAAAGCATTGGGAATTTTCCTTGAGGCGGTTGACCACACTCTTTGCATTTGGCCTGAATATGCAATTAACATGAAGAGGCCGAAAGAGTTTTTATGGGGGAAAATGCCTTGTAAAGCCCCAGATTGCCAATAACCTTGGGATAGGCCGAGCTCAGGGTATCTAGCAGCCCAATAGAGTGATAGGCACAACACAGCAATACCCGCGATAACAATGCCGGGGACTAATGCACTGAAGGAATTCACGTAACTCGAAAGAAATAATGCCGACAAAGTTATGCCTGTCATGTAAAAACTAGAAGTTGTCGAATCCGAGACTAGGTATGACAAACTGACAGAAAGCCAACACACTAAGCAAACGGAAATCGGTAATAGCCATCCCGTTTTATCGGCCGGATTTGCCCTGCTCGCAAGAATAAACACAAGGGTTGTAGCAATTGCTATGAATGCCCAAATCGTATTTGTGAGCAACGTTGTGCCAGAGTAAGCAATTAAATTTATTGCGATTACTAAATTGAAAACTCTAGATCTTATGGTTGTATTCATGGGTGTATACAGCCGCTGCAGCAAGACAGAAGCCAATTCCTCTCATTAGGCGCCTCAAGCCAATTGAAAAAAGGGTACCTCTAAAAGCCAAACCGGGAACGGATAGCAAGAAGCCAGAAACTAAGCGAGCTATACCTTCAACAAAAACTCTTTTGCGACTTCTCGATTTGAGCATCAATCGGGCGTGGGTGATACCGTTTTGGATGTAGCGACGGGATATCCATCCAAGCGTCAATCTACTCTCAACCACATGTTCTATGACTCTAGCTTCATTAGACCAGAAAAAATCTGCACCCGCATCAAGCATCTTGTGAAAAAAAGCCGAATCCTCCCCGCCTGTAGTTCCAAATTCCGGATCAAATTCAAGAATGTTTTTGTCTATCAAAAATTCGAGCCGAACCATGCAGTTGTTTGTTGCCAGTAATTCTGCTGTGAAACCGTCTGGAATGCAGCGACTATCGAAAAAGTTACCACGCCTAATCCAGCTTGGAGCATTATTAGGCAAGATAAAGTCGACCGGCCCGCCCACTGCATCAGCACCTGTTGCTTTTATAACAGTATGTAGAGTGCGCAGCCAAGCGTCGCTGGGCAGCTCGTCATCGTCTATGAATGCGAGGTATTTATGTAATTTTGCCGCCCGCAATGCCTTGGTTCTAACAGCCGAAACTCCCGGCACTTTTTCTTCCAGATATCCAACTTCGCTAAATTTATCTACGGTAGGTCTGGCTGAATGATTCAAATCATTGTCGATGACTAGGATTTCAGCAAACTCATGTAAATATTTGTCGCTTGATAGAGACCCCAAAAGCTTCTCCAGCGTCTCAGGGCGTTTATAAGTGGGGATGCAAACCAAAATTTCCTTAATTGATTTCAATTGGCGCCCTGTCCAAGTGCACGGGTCAATTGAAAGAACCCGAAAAGGGCAGCCACCGCGTACCCGGACATCGTGGCAAAACAAGCTCCCACCGCGCCAAACGGCCCGGAAAATATCAAAAGGCCGCTAAGAGTCACAACAGCCCCAAATGCAGAAACTAGATAAAGACGCGTCGTGGCGCCTACGGCAATCAGTGAACCAACTATGACATCGAGCATCATAAGGGCCCCAGTCGCAAAGCCCATCACTTGCATGATTGGAATAGCTTTCAAGAAGGCTTCGCCCAGGATAGTCTTTACCAGCATGTTCGAAAGCATGAAAATTCCTACTGAGACCAGCCCCGAACTGATTAGCGCGATTTTCATTTCGAATCTAAATTTTTGCAAATCATTTCGGGCCAAAGTCGCTTGAATTCGATTCTTGAAACTTGCTGAAATCGCAAGACCCGCAGCGGTTAGACTCACCGCCGCAGTGTAAAGCCCGACTTCGGTCGCATTGCTTCTCATCTGCAGGATGACCACATCACTTTTCATAACCAAGGCTAATAAAAGATTGAACCCTACGATAGGTAGGCCCCTCTGGAGCTCCGCTTTCAAACTTGAAGTGTCGGTTAGATTCCATTTTTTGCGAGTAACGAACAAGAATGACACGGCACCCAAAACTATAGACCCCTGCGTGGCTAAAGCTGCAGTTTCAGGCGTCAGCAACTGGATCTGTGCCAAACATACCAGAAATACAAGGCGAGCAAGCTGGGCTAAGAACACTGCGTATGCCGCTCTAGAATGCTGGCCTGAGGAAATACTGGTGCTCCTCCACAGGTTTGCCAGAGTGAGAATAGGGTTCCAAGCGCAGGCCGCTATCAAAACGGCCAACGGCAGCCCGATTATCTGGCCGTAAATCACAGTCAAGGTTGAAGCGATCACATTTCCCAAGAAGGATAATTTAACATTTGACTTATAAGAAGTGAGGTTTTCCCTTGCCCTGGAAATGTATATGTCAGATTGCCCTAGGCCTCCGATTGCGAGAGATAAAGCAGAGAGTGATAGTGCAACTCCATATTGCCCTCGGCCGATTGGCCCCAAACTTCGGGCCAAAATTGGGGCTGTGGCAAGATTCAATACTGGCACCGAGAGGTATAGCAGAGTGTCAGCAGCTCGGGATGAAAACCTAAAGCCACTCATAAACTAAGTAACTCGCCAGAAGTTTTTCCTAAAAATGTCCAATTTTGGCCGGTCAGATTCTGATCATGATCTTTATCATCAAACCATGGGCTTGGAGCAAAAACTAATTCCGCATCGGACAAGAAATAGGCCCACCAAGAGAATGTACTGTTTGCCATGACTATTTCCTTGGCGCAAGACAACGCGTAAAGGTCCTTGAAATGATTCCCTTGTGGTGAAAGCGCAATTTCCTTACCCTTGAATGTTTTAAGAAAGGTTTCCTGAGCCCATTGTCTATCGTCCGTAAATACAAAAAGAGGTAGATTTGGCTTCATTTTATCTATTGCGCCCTTGTAGTAGTTCTCAGTGCAACTTCCAAACGCGGCAAGAATTTCTTTGTCTGTAACATAATCACCTCGTCGAACGTGGATACCTCCAAAGGGGAACTCTAGATTTTGGCCGTAGCGCCTTAGGGCTGGAATAAGTACATCTCGGATACGAGTCCGCCAATCAGCCAGGTAGTCGGAATTCTGAAAAAGACCCCGAGCATGAAAAACTCGAACCTTCCGTTCCCAAAGTTGGTCCAATTCGATAAGAGAACCCGCGTACTTGACAAAAGGGTTTTTGATATGCCCGGTACTCCAATTTAATTTGTAATATATTTTTCTTGGAGCCACTGCAAAAAGTACTTGCCATAGGAATGCGTCAGTAATAATTTTTCTTCTGGGTTTGATGTCGACCAAGTGCTTAAGTTGATTTCCTGGATTGCCGGGTCGAGAAACATAATCATCTTTGATCACAAGCTGGTAACCGTGATGTTCAGCCCAAATTGACACAGTCGCCCATTGGAACAGTTGATTAGCCAGTCCGCCTCTTAGGTCAAGAAATATTTTCTTTTTCAAAATTTCACCGTTCATCACTTTTGAATTGTTGCCCCAAATGAGTGCTAAGAGCTAGTGGTTTATACCAAAGTCTATTGTTCATTTTGACAAATCTTGGGTAGAATCCTTACGGTTGGGTTTCACGTGACATAAAGTTCAAGACTGAAATTCTCGAGAAACTGCTACCGCGCGAAGCCAGCGCTCGTAAGAACGAGTGACTTCAGCTTCGACGCCAGCCTGAGGCTGCACCACGAGATCGACGGCAGCCAAGGCCTTCAGCTCTTCGAGCGAACTAAAGATGCCCGCACCTAAGCCGGCCAGATAAGCTGCACCGATTGCGGTTGACTCAACGTTGCGGGGCCGCTCAAGAGCAACACCGAGCTGGTTGGCCTGCAACTGCAGCAAGAGCGTGTTGGCCGAAGCACCACCGTCGACGCGCAATTTTGTGAGTGGAGCGCTAGCCAGGTTCATCTTCATCGCCTCAAAAACATCGCGCACTTGAAATGCAAGTGACTCAAGAGTTGCCCTGGCAACGTGGGCCTTGGTCGTGCCGCGCGTGATGCCAAGCAACGCGCCGCGTGCATCAGGCGCCCAATGCGGAGCCCCAAGGCCAGTCAACGCCGACACAAACACAACACCCTCACTCGATTCAACCGAGCGCGCCAACGGTTCAATATCGGGCGCGGTTGCAATCATCTCGATGCCATCACGCAACCACTGCACAGCTGCACCCGCAACAAAGACAGCGCCTTCGAGGGCATATGTCGATTTGCCGGCCAAGCGCCAGGCGACTGTCGAGAGCATGCCGTGTGATGGGTCGATTGCTTTGTCGCCAACGTTTTGCAAAATGAATGCGCCAGTGCCATAGGTGCATTTGGCATCGCCCACAGCAAAGCAAGTTTGACCAAACAACGCAGCTTGCTGATCACCTGCGATGCCAGTTATTGGTGCACTGATGCCTAGAAAACTTTGCGGGTCTGTGGTTGCAAGCAACCCGCTTGAATCAACTACCGTTGGCAGCGCTGATTCAGGCACTCCAAATATTTCAAGCAGCTCTGGGCTATAAACAGAGCGATGTATGTCAAATAGTTGTGTTCTAGAAGCGTTGCTGGCGTCGGTGATGTGCGAACGGCCACCAGTTAGTCTGGCAATCAAATAGGTATCGATTGTGCCGATGATTACTTCGCCCGCCAAGACCTGTGACCAAACCAGTGGTTCATTTATTGCCACCCAGCGAATCTTTGAGGCCGAGAAATATGGGTCAAGCGTCAAACCTGTTGTGCTGCGCACCAAAGCCTCTAGGTCGAAGTCTTTGTTTTGCACTAGGTCGTCGAGAACTGTTGTGGTGCGACGATCTTGCCAAACAATTACCG
>CAINTU010000136.1 GCA_903853515.1 uncultured Micrococcales bacterium
ACTGTTGGAATAAAGCATAAAGAGGTGGCTCTTGTCTAGCGAAAACTCGCAATCAGATCAATCTGGCGAATTCGGAGCAAATCAGTGGCTAGTTGAAGAGATGCACGAGCAGTGGCTTGCTAATGCAGACTCGGTCGACAAAGAGTGGTGGCCAATTCTCGAGCGTTTTAATGCCGCTCGTAACGGCCAGCCTGCGCCAACAGCTCAAGCCGCACCGGCCGCACCGGCCGCACAGCCTGCACCTGTTGCTCAGGCCGCTGCCCCAGTTGCCCCAGTTGCCACAGTAGCCAAAACCACAAAAATCGAGCCAAAGCCGCAGCCTATCCCGGCACAGGCGCCAGTAACCGGCACCATCGAGTTGGTTGGCGAAACAGAAAGCGCAGAAGACCAGGTGACTGTGCTCAAGGGCATGGCCAAGACTTTGGCAGCCAACATGGATTCCTCTTTGAGCATTCCTACCGCCACTAGCGTGCGCGCTATTCCGGCGAAGTTGCTGATCGATAACCGCATCGTAATCAACTCTCATCTTGGCCGCACACGCGGTGGCAAGGTTTCGTTCACGCACATCATTGGTTACGCGATTATTCGTGCTCTAAAAGAGTTTCCGAGTCAGAACGTTTTTTATGACATCGTCGACGAGAAGCCTGTGGTTGTCGCACCGGCAAACATCAACTTTGGCTTGGCGATTGATATTCCTAAAGCCGATGGCAGCCGTGCTCTTTTGGTGCCGAACATCAAGCGTGCCCAGCGCCTCAACTTTGCAGAATATCTGAACGCCTACGAAGATCTTGTGAAGCGTGCGCGCGATAACAAACTAACTGCCGAAGATTTTGCCGGCACCACTATTTCGCTCACGAACCCTGGTGGCATCGGCACAGTTCACTCGGTGCCACGCCTAACCAAAGGCCAGGGTTGCATCGTTGGCGCTGGTGCGCTCGATTACCCTGCCGAATTTGCAGGCATGAACGAAGAGCAGCTTTCAAAACTTGGCATCAGCAAGGTTTTGACCCTGACTTCGACCTATGACCACCGTGTGATTCAGGGCGCTGGCTCGGGCGAATTCTTGCGCAAGATTCACGAGTTGCTTTTGGGTGAGCGCGGTTTCTATGAAGAGATTTTCAACGACCTGCGTATTCCTTATGTTCCGATTCGCTGGGTCACCGACTTCGTTCGTGACGAAGCTAGCGAACTTGGCATCGACAGCCGCGTGCAAGAGCTAATCAACGCCTATCGTGTGCGCGGTCACCTGATGGCCGACATTGATCCGCTCGAATATGTTCAGCGCGAGCACCCAGATCTTGATGTGAACACCTATGGCCTAAGCCTCTGGGACCTTGACCGCGTGGTGAACACCGGCGGCTTTGGCGGCAAGCCGCAGATGCTGTTGCGCGATGTGCTCAAGATTTTGCGTGATTCGTATTGCCGCACCGTTGGCGTTGAATACATGCACATTCAAGACCCAGCTCAACGCAAGTGGTTGCAGAAGCGCCTCGAACAGCCTTATGAGAAGACCAGTCGCGAACAGCAGCTGCGTATTTTGTCGAAGTTAAACGAAGCAGAGGCTTTCGAAACTTTCTTGCAGACAAAGTTTGTTGGCCAGAAGCGCTTCAGCCTAGAAGGCGGCGAGTCAACTATTGCGTCTCTTGATGCGATTTTGCAGGCAGCAGCCGATGACCACATGGATGAAGTGACAATCGGCATGGCGCACCGCGGTCGTCTAAACGTATTGACCAACATCGCCGGCAAAACCTATGGTCAGGTCTTCAAAGAATTCGAAGGCAACACCGACACCAAGACTGTGCAGGGTTCTGGCGATGTTAAATACCACCTGGGTACATCAGGTGTTTTCAAGTCTTCAGCTGGCAACGAAACCAAAGTTTATTTGGCCGCAAACCCAAGCCACCTCGAAGCGGTCAACCCTGTTGTCGCTGGCATCACGCGCGCAAAGCTCGATCGCCTAGACCGCTCACCTGCCGAGAACCCAGTGATGCCAATACAAATCCATGGTGACGCAGCCTTCGCAGGTCAGGGTGTTGTTCCCGAAACTTTGAACATGTATAACCTGCGTGGTTATCGCATCGGCGGCACCTTGCACATCGTGATCAACAACCAGGTTGGTTTTACTACCCCACCAGAGCAATCACGTTCGATGGTTTATTCGACCGATATCGCAAAGGGCATTCAGGCACCGATTTTTCACGTGAATGGCGATGACCCAGAGGCTGTTGCTCGTGTGTCTCACCTGGCATTCGAGTTCAGACAAGAATTCAAAAAGGATGTCGTAATCGACTTAGTGTGTTACCGCCGACGCGGCCACAACGAAGGTGATGACCCTTCGATGACTCAGCCGCTGATGTACAACCTCATCGAGGCAAAGCGATCGGTTCGCACACTTTATCTTGAGGCACTCGTTGGTCGCGGCGACATCACTCGCGAAGAATTTGAGCAGGCGAATACCGATTTCACTTCAAAGCTCGAAAATGCTTTCACCGAAGTGCATGCTGCAATGGCAAACCCAATCGAGCTAACCCCTCGCCCTGTCGGCATCGGCACTACCTCGAGTGACCACCCAGACATTCAACATTCAACGGCGATCAGCAAGCAGGTTGTAGAGCTGATTGGTGATGCTCACGCAAACCAGCCACCGGGCTTTAACGTGCACCCTAAGTTGCAGCAGATGCTTGCAAAGCGCGTCGAGATGTCGCGCGAAGGTGGCGTCGACTGGGGCTTTGGCGAGTTGCTTGCACTCGGCTCGCTTCTGACCGAAGGTGTGCCGGTGCGCATGGCTGGTCAAGATTCGCGTCGAGGCACGTTCGTTCAACGCCATGCGGTTTTGCACGATCGCGAAAACGGTCAAGAGTGGATGCCGCTTAGAAACTTGAGCGCTGATCAGGCTAAGTTCTGGATCTATGACTCTTTGTTGAGCGAATACGCAGCAATGGGATTCGAATACGGCTATTCGGTTGAATCTGAAGATGCTCTGGTTTTGTGGGAAGCCCAGTTTGGCGATTTTGCCAATGGCGCGCAGACCATCATCGATGAATTCATTTCGTCTTCAGAGCAAAAATGGAACCAGCACTCTGGTGTGGTTCTGTTGTTGCCACACGGATACGAGGGCCAAGGGCCAGACCACTCGTCGGCGCGCATCGAGCGTTATCTGCAGCTCTGTGCCGAAAACAACATGACCGTTGCGCAGCCATCAACACCTGCATCGCACTTTCACCTGTTGCGTCAGCAGGCCTATAGCCGCCCACGCCGGCCACTCGTTGTGTTCACACCAAAGTCGATGTTGCGTCTAAAAGCCGCGTCGTCTTCGGTCGAAGAATTCACCAACGGCAAATTCGAACCCGTGATCGATGATCAACGCGGTCTCGAAAAGTCGGCAGTGCGTCGTGTGCTTTTCTGCTCGGGCAAGGTCTATTGGGATCTTTTGGCTGAGGCCGAAAAGCGCGGCGACCGCACAACCGCAATCGTGCGAGTCGAACAGCTTTACCCAACCCCGGTTGAAGAAATCAAGCAAGCCTATGCTGGCTACCCGAACGCCGAATTGGTCTGGGTTCAAGACGAGCCTGCAAACCAAGGCCCATGGACCTATGTCGGATTGTTCTTGCCGAAATACATGGATGGCCAGGTCGCCAAGCTTGTTTCACGCCCAGCGAGTGCATCACCGGCCACGGGTTCGGCTAAGCGTCACGCGGTTGAACAAGCCGATCTCGTTGCTAGAGCGTTTGACTAAGCAGAACCAATGACCGAGCCGCGCCGCAATCTCAGAATCGTTGTCTTAGGCAACGAACTGGCTAGCGCTGCCGGCGACCCAAAAGGCATGGGCTGGGTTGGTCGTGTTGTTTCAAAAACACAGAGCGATTACCCACGCGTCGACATCTATGCCCTGCCCGCACCCGAAGAAAGCACTGCGATGCTGGCAGAGCGGTGGCAGGCAGAAACATCAAGAAGATTCGCCGCTGATACCGATAACCGGCTAGTGATTGCACTTGGTTCACAAGACCTAAATGCCGGCATCTCGATGTCACGTTCTCGCCTAAACCTTGCCAACGTGCTTGATTCTGCCAATAGCGCTGGCATTAAGTGTTTTGTGATTGGGCCTATTCCAAGCCGCAACCCTGAACTCAACTATGCGATTGAACATCTTTCGAGCGGCTTCGAAGATGTGTGTTCTCGTCGAAACGTGACGTATGTCGATGCTTTTCATCCACTGGTTGATTTGCCGCGTTGGAACGAAGAGCTGCAGAACTCTGAATGGGGTTTGCCTGGTCAGCAGGGCCACGGGCTTTTGGCCTGGTTGGTGTTGAATGCCGGCTGGTATGCCTGGCTAGATTTGCCCGAGCAAGATTTTTAGCCCGAACGAATTTCTAGCCCTAATAGATTTCTAACTAGTTTCGCCCGAAATATTTATTTGACCAGCGACTTCTTGTTCGATGCGCGCTATCTCTGCAGCAACCGCTATCAAGCGAGCCTCAAGACTCTGCCTCAACTCTGGGTTGATTTCGTCACCCAGGTTTAGCTTAACCAGGGTCTTCACCCGCTCTTCTACGTAATACTCAGACTCGCAGTCATCACAGTTAGCAAGATGATCAATGACATCCTGGGATTTTTGATCATCGAGCTCTTGACTCAAAAAATCGTGCACTCTCTTTTGAGCTTCATCGCAGCCGCAGTCGCTCATCAGATGCCCTTACTTTCTTTTAGG
>CAINTU010000137.1 GCA_903853515.1 uncultured Micrococcales bacterium
CCTTTTTGTTCGTAGTCAGACAGCCAAATGCGAGCAATCACCTGGCCAAGCGAATTCTCTCTAACAAGCCATGATGTAGTTCCTGCAGCCTCGAGGCTAACCCCATGACTTTCGAGGTTGGGGGTATCAAAGTGGTTTTGCTGATTCATCTTTGCCTAGGTTAAGCCATGCCCATCAAAAGATGGCTGTGTTGCGATTTTGTTAAATTCTGGCAACCCGCCCCAAATATGGCGCTCAGGTGGCTCTCAGACTTGTAGGTTTTTTCAATGGCTAATACAAACAAAGGCTCTGCTTCGGCAACCGCAATCGAAACCAACGACGTTTCACCGATTCCAACCGGTGAACGTCACGGCAAACCGTGGCACCTTTTTACGGTTTGGTCGTCCCCTAACCTCGAGTTCGCAACAGTTTATGTTGGTGCTCTTGGCGTTCTGTTCTTTGGTCTAAACCTATGGCAGGCAATCCTCGCCGTTGTGGTCGGTAACGCCTTGGCGGCTATCACCCACGGTCTCTTCTCGACCTTTGGTCCTGAAGGTGGCCTGCCTCAGATGGTTCTAGGTCGCACCGCATTCGGTCGCCTCGGCAACTTGATTCCAGCTGGTCTATCGACCCTCGTTGCTGGTATCGGCTGGTTCGCAGTGAACTCGGTATCTGGCGGTTTGGCACTTGCTGCCCTAACCGGTTGGTCAATCGAGATCTCGTTGCTAGTCGTAATCGTCGCCCAGGTTCTCATTGCCTTCGTCGGCCACAACTTGATCCAGGTGTGGGAACGCTACACCTCATTTGGTTTGGCTATCGTGTGGATCATCGTTGTGGTTTTGGTCTTGCCAAAGGGTCACTATGGCGGCGACTTCGGTTCATTCAACCTTGGTGGATTCACCTTGGCTGCTGGTGCAGCTTATGGTTACACCGCCGGTTGGACTCCATTCGCATCTGACTACACCCGTTACCTGCCTGCCAACACCAACAAGCGTGCTCTTGGTCTAGCTGCCGGTCTAGGCAACTTCTTCTCGACAACCGTTTTGATGGCGATCGGTGCAATCGTGTTTGCAATCATCGGTAAGCAAGACAACCCAACCGCTGGTTTCACAGGTGCCCTTGGCAACGACGTTCTAGCCAAGTTCACTTTGCTAGCAATCGCAGTTGGTTCGGTCTCGGCAAACGTGCTCAACGTTTATTCGGGTGCGATGTCGTTCTTGGCCATGGGCTTCAAGCTTGGCTTTAAGACTCGTCGTGCAATCATGGTTGCCCTCGCGGGTGTAATCGGTGGTTTCACTGCCTATTACGCTGCCGTTATCGACCCAAAGAACCTTGGTGCACACCTAGAGGGTTTCTTGCTGGTTGTTAGCTACTGGGTTGCTCCGTGGGTTGCCATCATCCTTGTTGACTACTTGCTTCGCAAGGGTCAAAACCTAGGTGAGACTGCCTTGAACATTCGTGAAAACTGGGCTGGCCCGGTTGCATTCGTTGTGGCCACAGTCACCTCGATCGCATTGTTTTCGAACCAGTACCCAACCTATGTTGCGCCATTGGCGACTGCCGGTGAATTCGCCAAGAACTTCTATATGACCCCAGACAACTTCAAAGTTGTCACGGGTGGCGATGCAACCGCAATCGTTGGCTTTGTTATTGCGGCCGTGCTTTATTACGTGCTTGCAAAAGCAACCAAGTCAACCGACAAGAAGTAACAACTCCTAACTAAATCGAGAGGCCTCGGCTATGCAGTTCAATGTTGGACAAATCTTTGCCACTGACGAAGAGAAACTCAGCGTTGCCATAGCCGAGGCCCACCTCGGTTTATCTGAAGGCGGCATTCCGATTGGTGCCGCGCTCTTTGACGAGAACGGTGCGCTGCTTGGCAGTGGCCACAATCTGCGTGTGCAACAGGGCGATGCCTCGATGCACGGCGAGACCAGCGCTTTTCGCAATGCCGGTCGCCAACGCTCATATAAAAAAGTGACTCTGGCTACCAGCCTCTCGCCTTGCTGGTATTGCAGCGGGTTGATTCGCCAATTCGGCATCGGTCGCGTAATCGTGGGCGACGACAAAAACTTTATGGGCGGTCAAGACTGGGTCGCCGAGCACGGATGCGAGTTGGTCGTGCTAAACGATCCCGGGCTGATCAAACTTATGGGCGATTTCATCGACGCCAACCCTGCGCTCTGGAATGAAGACATCGGCGAAGATTAGCCCTTCGGCTAAACTTGGCTAATGACTAAGCGCAATCGTCCATGGGGCTATTCACCTAACATTGACGCGCCTCTGCCCGACTGGCAGCTTCAAGACGAGACACTTGCTGTTCGTGGCGGCCTGGCCCGCAGCGGCTTCGGCGAAACAAGCGAAGCCCTTTATCTAACCAGCGGCTTCACCTATGACTCTGCCGAGCAGGCAGCTCTTGCTTTCAAAGACGAGACCGATCACTTTTTGTATTCGCGCTTCGGCAACCCAACCGTGGCAATGTTCGAAGACCGTTTGGCGCTGCTAGAAGGCGCCGAGGCAGCCTTCGCTACGTCAACCGGTATGTCGGCGATGTTTGCATCCGTGGCTTCGTTGGCTAAAAAGGGTGACCGAATTGTTGCCTCGGCCAACATGTTTACCAGCTGCTATGTTGTGCTGACTGAATTCTTGCCAGCCTGGGGCGTCGAAACCGTTTTGGTCGAAGGCAACGATGAGGCTGCTTGGGCTGCGGCACTTAGTGAACCGACCAAAATTGTTTTTCTCGAGACTCCGTCGAATCCGCTGCTTGGCCTCGTTGACATCGCGATGATCAGCG
>CAINTU010000138.1 GCA_903853515.1 uncultured Micrococcales bacterium
CATCATGATGGGGCGGAAGCGGATGCGAGCGGCTTCCAGGATGGCCTCCGCCGCGCTGATGCCGATTTCGCTGCGCTGTTTAGCCACCAAACTGGGTTTGAGTTCGTGCAAGACGCCGGTGCTCTCATCAAATCGGTAGCCCATCAACTCACCGTCAACATAGATGCGACCACCGCTGATGCTCTCGAGGTGATTTAGGCAACGCAGAAAAGTTGACTTGCCTGAACCAGATGGGCCGATGATGCAAAGCACTTCGCCGGCTTCAACCTGCAAGCTGATGCCTTTGAGCACCTGGTTGCTGCCATAGTTTTTGCGCACGCTTCTGGCGTCAACCATTATGTTTTTGGTCGAGACGCTCTTACCCGATGCTGCCTTTTTAGAGTTCACGTCGACGCCCAATACCAGTTAGTCGCTTCGCACGAGTCGGCACGCCCATTGATTCAAAGCCGCGGCCATAACGACGCTCGAGTGCACGTTGCGGGAATCCAAGGATTGTGTTCAGAACCAGATACCAGAATCCGGCGACCACCAAGAGTTCAACCTGAGCTAGGTTTTGCGCCGAAATATAACTTGCGGCTGTATAAAGTTCGACAACCGCAATCACTTCGAGCAGGCTGGTGCTTTTTAGCATCGAAATTGTTTCGTTGCCCATCGGTGGAATAATCACCCGCATTGCTTGAGGCAGAACTATTTTTCGCATCGTATAGCCGCTACCCATGCCAAGCGATTTGGCTGCTTCGATTTGGCCACGGTCAACAGACAAAATTCCTGCGCGCACGATTTCGGCGGCATAGGCGGCTTCATTCAAAGTCAATGCGATGATGCCCGCCACAACTGCCGGCATCAGATCAGCGGTCTTGCCGCTAAAGAAAGTGATTGATGTGAATGGCACACCAAAGGTGATGGTCTTATAGATAAGCCCTAGATAACCCCAAAACACGATTTGCAAAAGAAGTGGTGTGCCTCTAAAAAATTCGATGAAGCCGGTGGCAATCCAGCGCTGCAGTGGATTCTCACTGAGTTTCATGATGGCCAAAATAGTCGCCATTATTGTCGCCATGATCATCGATACGGCTGTGATGAAAAGCGTCAGCCACATGCCCGACAAAATGCTCGGATCAAAAAGATACTGCGCAATTACATCGTGCTGAATATTCGGTGAGCTAACTAGCGACCAAACGAACGATCCGATGACTGCAAGAATCAGAATTCCAAAAACCCAACGCCACGGATGCGGTAGCGGGCGCGCGACTATATCGTCATCGCTTCTGATTTGCTCTGCCATCTCGCGCCTAAAGTCTTTACTTTTTCAAGAATCTTATTTAGGCAAGTTTATTGCCGTTAAGCCTTGCCGCCGCTAGTCGATGTCGCTGTTAAATAAAGAGACCCGAGCACTAGGCGCGGGTCTCTTTTGAAACGTTAGTTCGAGTTTTAGCGCTCGACGATTGCGAGCACGTCGCGGGCTGAAAGCACTAGGTACTCTTTGCCGTTGTACTTTAGCTCGGTGCCGCCATACTTCGAGAAGATCACCTTGTCGCCAACCTTCACGTCTAGTGGCACGCGGTTGCCGTTGTCGTCAAAACGACCAGGGCCTACGGCGATGACCTCTGCCTCTTGTGGCTTTTCTTTTGCGGTGTCTGGAATGACCAGACCCGAAGCGGTGACTGCTTCGCCTTCGATAGGCAAGACGACAATGCGATCTTCAAGCGGCTTGATTGAAACCGACACGATTAACCTCTTCTGTAATAAATCATTGGGTTTTGGGCCTATCGCTTAGGCGATGCCCGTGCTTAGATTTTAGCGAGTGATTAGCACTCAGTCAAGGCGAGTGCTAAATGTCTGTGGCATCGGCAACCAAGCTCTGCCTAGCGCCAATGCTTGATAGCGTCTAACTCATGACCCGAGCCGATTTCGAATTACTGCTCAGCGCTGATGGCGCAAAGCTATTGGCCGAGCTTGGCGATGTGCAAGACGCCGACGATGTTCTGGGGCAGGTCACCAAGCTGCGCGCGGCTGGCCACTCACCTCAACTGGTTGCCGCTGTGCTCACCCAAGCCAAGCTGCGGCGCAGGGCTAAAGCCAAATTTGGCGAATTCGCGGCTCAAATGCTGTTTACCGAAGAAGGCTTAGAGCAGGCCAGCCGATTGAGCGTGGCGGCTCAGCACGCCGAACGCTTTCGCGCCGCGGGGCTAAATCGTGTGGCAGATCTTGGTTGCGGCATCGGTTCGCAATCGATGGCAATGGCTTCGCTCGATGTGCAGGTGCGGGCTTTTGACATTGATGAAGTGGCTGCAGCGGCCACCGCCCATAACCTACGCTTCTTTGAAAACACCAGCGTCGAGTGTGCTGATGTCACGATGCTCGAACCAGCTAATCCCGACTCGCAAATTTTTATTTCAACCGATGCCTACTTTTTTGATCCGGCACGCCGCGAGCTGGGTGGTTCTAAACGTGAACGAGCGACGCGCAAATTTGATCCGAGCGAATATTCGCCAAACTTTGATTTCGTTTTGAACGCGGCTAGAGCAAAGCCGACCGGAATCAAACTTGGTCCGGGGCATCCGCACGATGCAATTCCTTCTGATTGCGAAGCTCAGTGGATATCTGTAGATGGCGATTTGGTTGAATGCACCCTATGGTTCGGCACCTCGCTCGCCCGACCAAATATCGCGAGATCTGCACTGATGATCGGCAAAGCCGGCAGGCACGAACTAACCTCAGCTAGCTTCGAGCGAGTGGATGCCCCCATCGGTGAGCTTGCTGCATATATTTATGAACCAGATGCCGCGATTATCCGCTCGCATCTTTTAGGTGATTTGGCGTTGCAGCTGGGCTTGCGAATTTTCTCTAACGAAATTGCCTATCTAACGGGCGAGCAAGAAATCGAATCACCGTGGCTCAAAAAATATCGACTGATTGACAACCTTGTTTTCGATCGAAAGCGGCTCAAAGCACTTTTGCGCGAACGTGGCATCGGCATTCTTGAAATCAAAAAGCGCGGGGCAGATATTGTGCCTGAACAGCTTCGCAAAGAACTCGACTTAAAGGGCAAAGGCGCCGCCACTCTGATTGTTACCAGAGTGGGCGACGCACATCGCGCGCTCTTAGTAGAGCACATACCCAAGGTTCTATAACAAGATTGCTAGAACTTCTAACTAATTAATTCGTGGTTCCTGGTGTTGCGGTTGCGGTTGGCACTGGAGTTGGCATGCCGCCCTGATTATCAAAACCACCGTGGTCAGGCATTCCGCCCTGCTGAGGTGGAATCGGCCCACCGTTGAAACCACCGTTGAAACCGTCATCGATGCCGTGATGTTGAAAGCCGCCCTGGTTTTCAAAGCCGTTCATGCCACCGTGACCGCCAAATCGGGCAGCCGCATAGGTCCAAAACAAAAGTGTGAAAGCGATTGAGGCATAACCGAGCACTAGACCGGTGATCGCCATCCAACGGCCTTTCTGGTTAGTTTCTTTTAGCTGAGCTAGAGCGATGTGGCCGGTGATCACTGCGGCAACTGCACCAAAGCCCGTTGCTGCGCTGGCGAGCGAAACAACCGCCAACGAGTTCAGGTTCTTGTATTCGTATTTGTTGCTGGTGGCTTCTGCCATCTTTTTCTCGTTTCTTCTAAGCGAACAATCTCTTGCGCGCATTACTTATAACAATGATTAGAGCAGTCGGTTCTGGGTGTTTGCTGAATACCGGCTGAATTGCCCGTGTGAAAAATGCCAGTGTGAAGATATATTTGGCAATGGGCCTAAAAGCTATCGCGACTGAACGATTGTGACGGGCAGAGTCGATTCAGCGCCGAAAGCCAAGCCTGAGCCTTCACGACCCGCCATCATAAACTGCGCACCTACCGCAGCGATCATCGCCCCGTTGTCTGTGCAAAGC
>CAINTU010000139.1 GCA_903853515.1 uncultured Micrococcales bacterium
ATCTCAAGTCATCTCGATTGTGCCTCCCGCACTTGGTTACCCGACAGGTCGTGGTTCAATCCCTGCTGGTGCAACTCTAATTTTTGTTATTGACGTCTTGGGAATCGTTAAATAGGTTCATGACCGATTTAGACAATCTGCCTCAAGAAAGAACCGTCAGTGCTGACGGCGCAGAACGCATGTTCAATTTGACCTGCGCCCTTTTAGCAGTTAGCGATGACAAAGGCCTGAACAAACTCGAGATATTTGAAAGCGTGCCTGGCTATACCCAACGCTTCGAAGCGGCGGGCAAAAAAATTGACTCAGCTCTCGATCAACTTTTTTCACGCGATAAGAGAACGCTTGTTGCTGGTGGAATCAGTATCGAAACTTTCTATTTTGCTCACGACGATGAGAACAACCAAAACACTCGCTATCGAATCAAGCGAGAGGCATTCGAATGGCCAGAGTCGCTCGAATTGACGGCACATCAGATTGGGCTTCTAAACCTCGCGGCCGAAGCATGGGCCGGTGGCTCGCTATCGGGCGATGCGAATAGCGCTGTCACAAGGCTTCGCTCGCTCGGGGCAGTGGGCCAAGAGAGCGACATCATCGGTATCGCGCCAAAGATTCTGAGCTATGAACCCGGCTTCAGCGATCTAACTGAAGCCGCCGAGAATCGTCAAACCGTGACGTTTAAATATCGCGTTGGTGGTGGTGATGACATAACGGTGCGCACGCTCGAGCCTTGGGGCTTGGCGCGAGTTGCTGATCAATGGCTGGTCTATGGCTTTGATCACCTTCGCAGTGAGCCTCGCACATTCATGTTGCGCAGAATTGTCAGCAAGGTGCAATTTCTTTCAGAGTCAGGCAGCCGGGTCACTTTCGAAGAACCAGATGCAGCCGTGGTCGCTCAAAAGAGGCAAGAATTCGTTGATCGAACCGCAAGCCAAATTGCAGTTCTCGAGATTGCTAAAGATTCTGAGGCCTGGTTCAAATTCGCCATGGATGAGCCTGCCAACGCTGGTTCGAACCGAATCGAAGTGCACTTCTATGACATCCATGTGCTTGCCGAGGATCTTCGCGGATTTTCTAAATCGGTGAAAGTTATCGAACCGGCTGAGCTCACCTCGATTATTGAAGCTGGTTACAGACAGGTTTTGGCTGACCATGAGTAATTCACGCAGACTCACCGACGCCGAGAGCTATGACCTCATGCTCGGCCTTGTGGTACATCTTCTCGATGCCGGCACCGTTGAGATTTCTTCTGTCGCCGCGCATTTCAAAGTTAGCGAAGCCGAAATCAAACGTGCGGCAATTGCGCTATTCAATTCGGGCTCAATCGAGCATCCCGAGCGAGGCGGCTATGTCATTGATCTTGATGACATCGATGATGGTTACCTCGAGTTGACCTCAGCCACACCAGACCAAGCCTTTCACAAGCCGCCAAGACTTTCGAATCGACAGGCGAGCGCTATTGCGGCTGGCCTAATGTACCTAAGTGGCATACCAGGGTTGAGCGAAGACAAAGAACTTTTAGCCCTGCAAAAGCTGATGGGCACTG
>CAINTU010000140.1 GCA_903853515.1 uncultured Micrococcales bacterium
AGAATTCTTGAAGGCACTTGAGTTCGGCATGCCACCAACCGGCGGCATGGGCATGGGCATCGATCGCCTGCTGATGAGCTTGACCGGTCTTGGCATTCGCGAGACCATCATGTTCCCGCTGGTCAAATAGCGCCAACTTTCAAAAAAGATTTTCACCCCGAGTTTTTCACGCAGAGACATTCAACCCGAGCAAAGGCCACACAATGTTCAATCAAGATTTCTGGGATGCAGTGCTCTCGACGCTGCCCCCGCTCGGAATGGCTGTGCTCGTCTATGTGCTCTTCAAGAGCATCATTGGCGCAGACGCCAAAGAGCGCAAAACCTACTCCGAAATCGAGGCCCAAGAGCGGGCTAAGGCAGGCCTGCCGGCCAAGGCCGAGGCGAAACCAGCTCCGAAGGCCAAATAGTTCAATTGGTGTTTGGCCTTAGGGGCGACCAACGGCAGGCCATTCGGCAGGCATTGCTTTTAATCCATGGGCGAACAGCCCGAATAACTGGGGTAGTTGCTGGTTATTGTCTTTTGTAGGAGCCATTTTTGGCGACGAAGGAGCAAAAGATGTTTGAGAAGTTCACCGACAAGGCCCGCAGGGTTGTTGTGCTTGCGCAAGAAGAAGCCAAGCTGCTAAACCACAACTACATCGGCACAGAGCACGTGTTGCTCGGCCTGATTCACGAAGGCGAAGGCGTCGCAGCTAAGGCCCTCGAGTCGCTTGGCATAACTCTCGAAGCTGCTCGCGAACAGGTCGTCGAGATCATCGGGCAGGGTCAGCAGCCACCGAGTGGGCACATTCCTTTTACCCCTCGCGCCAAAAAAGTTCTTGAGCTCTCTCTGCGCGAAGCATTGCAGCTTGGCCACAGCTATATCGGCACCGAACACTTGCTTTTGGGACTGTTAAAAGAAGGCGAAGGCGTTGCCACTCAGGTGCTAACCAAGTTGGGTGCTGACTCAAACAAGGTGCGCACCACCGTGCAACAAATGCTGCAAGGATTCGAAGGCAAAGAGACCGTCAACGTCGGCGGCGAAGTTGTGCAGCAAAAGGGTTCGCAGGTGCTCGACCAATATGGCAAGAACCTGACCCAAGCCGCAGCCGAAGGCAAACTCGACCCGGTAATCGGGCGTGAGCGCGAGATCGAACGCGTGATGCAGATTCTTTCGCGCCGCACCAAAAACAACCCAATCTTGATTGGTGAGCCAGGTGTTGGCAAGACTGCGATTGTCGAAGGGCTTGCCCAAGCAATCGCCGCTGGCAATGTGCCAGAGACTTTGAAAGGCAAACAGCTTTACACCCTCGATCTTGGTTCGCTTATTGCCGGTTCACGCTATCGCGGTGACTTCGAAGAGCGCCTTAAGAAAGTCATCAAAGAGATTAAGTCTCGTGGCGACATCATCACATTTATCGATGAGATTCACACGCTCGTTGGTGCCGGCGCCGCCGAGGGTGCAGTCGACGCAGCTTCGATATTGAAGCCGATGCTCGCCCGCGGCGAATTGCAAACCATTGGTGCAACGACTCTCGATGAGTTCAGAAAATACTTTGAGAAAGACGCAGCCCTTGAGCGTCGCTTTCAGTCGATTCAGGTTAACGAGCCAACGATCCCTCAGGCCATCAACATTCTCAAAGGCTTGCGTGATCGTTACGAAGCTCACCACAAGGTTTCATTCACTGATGGCGCACTTGTTGCAGCAGTGAATCTGAGCGATCGCTATGTTAGCGACCGTCAGTTGCCAGACAAGGCGATTGACCTAATCGACGAAGCCGGCGCTCGCCTGCGACTATCGACCCTTAGCTCGCCACCAGAACTGCGCGAACTTGAAGAAAAAATCGCGGTTATCAGATTCGATAAAGAGAAAGCCATCGAAGCGCAAGACTTCGAAGGCGCCGCAAAACTACGCGATCAAGAGAAGGCCACGAACGCCGAACGCGCCAAGCTGGTCAAGCAATACCGCAGCGGCAACGTGGGTGCAAGCGGAGTGGTTGACGAAGGCCTCATCGCTGAAGTGTTGGCACAGGCAACCGGCATCCCAGTTTTCAAACTGAGCGAAGAAGAGTCAGCCAAGTTGGTCTTCATGGAAGACGAATTGCACAAGCGTGTGATCGGTCAGCGCGATGCTGTGGCCGCGATCTCGAAGTCGATTCGTCGCCAGCGCGCGGGCCTCAAAGACCCACACCGCCCATCAGGCTCATTCATCTTTGCCGGCCCGACCGGTGTTGGCAAGACCGAGCTGGCCAAGGCGCTAGCCGAGTTCTTGTTTGACGACGAGAACGCAATGATTTCACTCGACATGAGCGAATACGCCGAGAAGCACACTGTGAGCCGTCTATTCGGTGCGCCTCCGGGCTATGTTGGCTTCGAAGAAGGCGGGCAGCTAACCGAGAAGGTTCGCCGCAAGCCATTCAGCGTTGTGTTGTTCGACGAAATCGAAAAAGCCCACCCAGACATCTTCAATTCGCTGTTGCAGATCCTTGAAGAGGGTCGTCTGACCGATGGTCAAGGTCGCATCGTTGATTTCAAGAACACCATCATCATCATGACCACCAACCTGGGCACCCGTGACATCGCGCGTGGCGCTCTTGGCTTTAGCCTCGAGGGCGACCAAGCGAATGACTATGAGCGCATGGCCGCAAAGGTTAACGACGAACTTAAGAAGAGTTTCAAGCCAGAGTTCTTAAACCGAGTGGATGAAGTCATCGTTTTCCCGCAGTTGACCAAGCCAGAGCTAATTCAGATCGTCGACCTGTTTGTGGCCAAGTTGTCACGTCGCCTCGAAGAGCGCGACATGACAATCGTCGTCACACCGGCTGCAAAAGATCGACTGATCGAAATTGGCTTCGACCCAGCTTTGGGTGCAAGACCATTGCGTCGTGCAATCCAGCGCGAAGTCGAAGACAAGATCAGCGAAGCAATCTTGCAGGGTGTGCTCAAAAATGCCAGCGACATCACGGTTGATGTTGCAGGCAAAGAGTTCACCGTTACCGGTCAGGTGCGCGAGACCGCTAGCATTTAGAAATGCCTGCGATCTCGTTCACCCTGCGTGATGCACGCACGAGCGACATAAAGGCTATTCAAGCTATGCGTCAGCCGCTGGTTGACACCAAGGTGCTTCTGCAACACCAATTAGTCGCCCTCTATGAGCGCACGCAAGAGTTCATTGTGGCCGAGGCGGCTGACGGCAAGATTCTGGGTGCCGGCGCACTGCACATCATGTGGCATGACCTCGCCGAAGTGCGCTCGCTCGTTGTCGATCAATCGGCACGAGGTGCAGGTGTTGGCAAGGCAATCGTCGAGGCCCTTGTCGCTCGTGCCAAAGACGCAGGTGTCACCCGCGTTTTCTGCCTTACCTTTGAGGTCGACTTCTTTGCCCGCTGCGGTTTTTCGCCGATTAGCGACATCCCAGTTGATTCAGCAACATTTGAACAGATGAAGCAATCGACCGACGATGGTGTTGCCGAGTTCTTAGATCTGGCAAGAGTGAAGCAAAACACTCTAGGCAATACCCGCATGCTGCGCCTGGTTTAGCCAACCCGCTGGCAAAATAAAGCCATGTCGCAATACCGTCGCCCACAGCAGCCTTCGCCACGCACCATCATGATTCGCCGCCTAATCGCGCTGGGCGTTGTTGCTTTGGTCATCTGGGGTGTCGTCGCGGGCATCGCAGCGCTCTTTGGTTTCGTTGGGCGCATCATCAACCCGAACGGCGCAAGTTGTTCACCGACACAACTTAAAGTTGACGCGCACGTTGGCACTTCAACGGCTGCAGACAAATCGCAGTTCACCGGCTCTCAGGTGCCATATTTTTGGTTCACAGTGCAAAACATTTCGACAACCGACTGCACATTCAACCTAGGTTCAACTGTGACCTTCTCGACTGTTACGAGCAACAGTGGCACCGGTCCGCAGACCTATTGGAAGTCTTCTGACTGCACAGGTGTGACCCGCAGCGATTACAACATCAAGGTGCCAGCTGGTCAAGTTTTAGCCAGCCCGCCATCGGCCTGGGATCAAGTTCGTTCGCCGAATCCAAACGGCTGTGCTGCCGGATCTGGTTCGGTCAAAGTGCCAGCTGGCGGGGCCACCTATCAGCTGACCTTTAGTGTGAACAACATCGTCAGCGAGAACCAGGCACCGTTCACCCTCAACTAGCCACCTGCTTAGACTTATTGCCATGAGACAAACAAGCGTGGCAATTTTGGGTGCAGGTTCTATGGGAACAGCGATTCTCGCCGGGCTTCTAAAATCAGGTCTCGATGCCTCAACGGTTACGACCACCGTTGCCAAAACCGAATCAGCCGATGCGCTTGCAAAGAAATACGGCGTGACTGCATATTCAACCGAATACCAACCGCGCGCCAATCTGCTCGCAGCCACCGACGCAAAACTTATCTTGCTTGCCGTGAAGCCCGACAAGATCGCTGCCTTGCTTAAAGAAATTCACGACTGTGTATCACCTGACGCCCTAATCGTTTCTGTGGCCGCGGGCATCACAACTCACACCATTGAGTCGCACCTGCCTAAAGGCGTCGGTGTGGTGCGTGCGATGCCAAATACTCCGGCGATTATTTCTAAAGCCGTCACTGGCGTTGCTGCCGGCAAATCAGCTTCGGCCGAGCAGGTTGCCGAGGCCGTGAAGCTTTTTGAAACGGTGGGCAAAGTCGTGCAGATCGAAGAATCCCAGATTGATGCATTGTCGACCATTTCTGGATCAGGCCCCGCCTATGTCTTCTTCATGATTGAGACATTCACCAAAGCCGCAATTGCCCAAGGATTCACCCCCGCACAAGCCAAAGAACTCGTTGAGCAAACCTTCTTGGGCTCAACACTTTTGCTCGAACACACTCACGGCGACCCGGCTGAGTTGCGCCGTCAGGTCACTAGCCCGAACGGCACCACCATGAAGGCAATTGCCGTGCTCGAAGCGAACGGCCTCGATGACATTTTTGTGCAGGCAACTTCTGCTGCTCTCGCGCGCGCGAAAGAAATCGCTGAGGGCAAAATTTAGTTACTGCGTTTAAGCTTTCGCCTTTAGGCTTTCGCGTCGATTTCGGCAATCAAAGCTTCAACTCGTGAGCGAATTTCATCACGAATTACTCTGACCGGCTCGATGCCTTGGCCAGCTGGATCGTCAAGCTGCCAATCGAGATAGGTTTTGCCAGCAAAGAACGGGCAGGCATCGCCACAGCCCATGGTGATGACATAGTCGCTGTCAATCACAGCTTGATCGGTGAGAACTTTTGGCGTTTGCGCTGAAACGTCGATGCCTTCTTCGGCCATTGCCTCAACAGCAACTGGGTTCACGCTGTCTTTAGGCGCTGTGCCTGCCGACCGAACTTCGACGCGGTCGCCGGCTAGCGCCTGCAAGAATCCGGCGGCCATTTGAGAACGCCCGGCGTTGTGAACACAAACAAACAAGACGCTCGCCTTTTTAGTCATGGCTCAACGATAAAGCAAAGGGCGCCGAGTCTTACGACCCGGCGCCCCTAATAGCTAGTGGCTTGCAGACGAACTATTTCTTAACTGCAGGCTTGCGAGCAGCAGGCTTTTTAGCCGCAGCAGGCTTAGCTGCTGGCTTTGCTGCTGGCTTTGCATCGGCCTTCTTGGCTGCTGGCTTTGCAGCAGCAGCGGTGGCAACCTCTGCAACTGCAGCAGCTTTAACGGCAGGCTTCTTCGAGCCGGTTGACGCGCCAAAAACGAGCAACAACAAGATTGCAACCAAAAGGCCGATGAACTCAGCCAACACGATCATCATGTTGGTGTTGCCGAAACCATCACGAACCATGAGGGCGAAAGTCACGGCAGGGTTGGCTTGAGCACCGGTTGCGGTGAACTGCGTCGCAGCAAAAACCCATACGCCAACAGCAACAGGAATAATCGCGCCAAGGTTGGCTGCAGCCAAGCGAGCAACCAAAACAACCAAAACGGTGGTGGCAACAACTTCGCCAATAACTACGCCCGACTGAGTTGAACCATAGCTAACCGGCAGAGCTACAACCGAAGTGCCCCAGATGCTGGCCGCAAGATAAACACCGGCGATGCCACCGAGCAACTGAGCGACCCAATAGCCAAACAACTCAACAACGTTGAGTGCGCGCTTCGAGAAGAAATACAAACTAACAACTGGGTTTAGGTGACCGCCCGAAATGTTTGCCGAAAACAAAATGCCTAGCGCCAAAGTGCTGGCAAGCACCATTGCGTGGTAAGGGCTGTTTGATGCACCCACGATGGCTGTCAAAAATAGCGTCACACCGATGAACTCGGCGAGCATCTTTTGCGGTAGTGAATTTAGTTTCATTTGTTATCTTTCTTTTCTTCGTATGTGACTATGTCGACCAGCGCCTCGTTACGTCGCAAAAAGCCAGGCTTCCACGGCGGATCGAAACGGGCATAATAAACATCGCTGGCCATCTTTAGTCCAGCTAATTTGACATCAGCTCTAAGCTGATCGCCAAAACTTTTGAAATGCTCTTCGTTCGCTAGTCCGCGAAACTTAGAAGCGGCCGCATAGTGCGCCTCGATGATTTGCGTTGAAACCTGTGCGTCGGTTGGCACTGGGATGTGCTTGGCATCCATGGTTTCAGGCATAACGAAGCTAATCGTATGAGTTTCATCGTTGATGGGCTTATGCAAAACGGGGGCGGTCATGGCGATCTTCTCGGCCGAACGATTTTGACCACCGATGAAACTGACCAACGGATAGAAAGCCCGGTTCGCGGCTGCGTTGAACGGCCCCTTAGTGGTTACCGAAACCAAAACATATTGGGGGTAGTAGCGCAGCTCGAAACCTTTGAAATGTTCGAGCGTGCGATAGGGCTGTTGCTCAGTCACGATTGCGAGTTTATGGCCGCAAAGGGCAAATACTCGGCACATAGCAGTCTTGGCGAGGTTGCATTGTGGCAAACGGCTGCAGTGCAATCTGGGCTAGAATGAACCGAATCGCCTAAAACGCTCGCAATTTGCGTCGTTTGTTACCCAGTGAGGTCTTTGTGGGATCAGTTGTTAAAAAGCGTCGCAAGCGCATGTCGAAGAAGAAGCACCGCAAGTTGCTCCGCAAGACTCGTCATCAGCGTCGCAATAAGAAGTAGCAGTTAGCTCGCCCTAACTGCGAAAAGCAAAATCCCACCAGCTTATGTTGGTGGGATTTCGTTTTAACCGCGTTTGCCGATTTTGACTGATTTGGCGGCGGCCTTTTTAGCTAGAGCCCTTTTGGCACGACGAAGTTCACGCTTTTTGAAATCATAGATTTTCCAGCCGGCTGACTTGGCATAAATCTTCAGCAGCTTATCTGGGTTTACCGCGACAGCATGGCCAACGGCGGTTAGCATCGGCAGGTCATTTTGTGAATCGCTATAGGCAAAAGATTTGCGCAGGCTAATGTTGCGATCTTTGGCAAGCTTGCGAATAGCTTTGCGTTTTTCTTTGCCGTGCAAAGTCTTGCCAACCAGGTTGCCGGTGAGCGCGCCATCTTTATGCTCGACCTTGGTGCCCATTGCACCTGTTAGCCCAAGGTTCTTGGCGATCTCATCACCGAGTTCTTGCGGGGCTGCGGTGATCAACCAAACTTCGCGGCCCTGTTTAATGTGTTGCTGTGCAAGGCGAACTGTTTCAGGCCAGAGGCGATCCTTGATTTCTTGATCATAGATTTTGTGAACAAGAGCCATCATCTCTTCGATGGTGCGGCCTTTGACTAGAGCCAGCGCCTCGTCTTTGATGTGGCCAATCATGTGTGCATTCTCGCCTCGAGCAATGAACCTGAACTGTTGCCAAGCGAATCGCCAAAGGTCGGTGCGCTTAAAAAAGTTGCTCTTATAGGCCATGCGGGCGAAGTAATAGGTTGTTGATCCGCGAACCAGAGTGTTATCGACGTCAAAGAAGGCGGCAGCCTTCTTCTTAGGCTTGTCAGCCTTTTTTGCAGCCTTGACGCTCGTGGCTGCATCAGTCGATTGGGTTAGAGGCACCCCATAAGTTTAGGTGAGCGGGGCTAGCATTTAGGCATGACAAGAACCATCAACGTTGCCCTGATTGGCAAGGCAGGCTGCCACCTTTGCGATGAAGCGCGCATCACCGTGGCCGCTGTGCTTGGCGAGTTTCGTGCGGCAAACACCGGGGTTGCTCGTCACGTGCAAGTCAACTTTGTTGAGCACGACATTCTTGTTGACGACGAACTGCGCGCTCAATTCAGTGAAGAGATACCGGTGGTCACAATCAACGGCAAGGTGCACAATTATTGGCGCATCGACCCTGTGCGCCTGCGTGCAGCTCTAGACGAATTCTCTTATTAGCTCTTTCAATCTCGCTCTTGACGTGCGTAAAAATGTCTATACACTCTGTATAGATGCATTTGCATCGAATAAAAATAGCAGGGGTAGAAATGAGTGCTCGGGTGGTAACCAAAGTCTTTATGAATGGGGGCAGTCAAGCTGTTCGCATTCCTGCAGAAATGCGATTCGACACCGATGAGGTTGTCGTTAGCTTTGATCGCGAAACGCGTGCTGTCACGATTCGCCCTATCTCGGCTGACGAGCGCAAAGCTGCTTTCATTCAATCGATGCGCAGTGCTTCTAGCGCTGAGCGTGCAGAGCTCGAAAAAAGCTTTGAAATCAAAAAGGATTATTCGGTGCCTCAAATTGATGTAAAAGTTTCAGAGTTCTTTTTGGGTCAAGAAAACTAGTGCTGCATTTAGACACAAGCACCGTCATCGAAATTCTTCGCCTTCGAAAAAATGCGTTACTTAAGTTCGAACTGACCAGCACCGCCGAGATGAGAGTTTCTTCAATTGTTGTGGCAGAACTTTGGGCCGGTGCTCAACTTGCCCCAGAGGGTTCACGCTCACGCGCCAGGCTAGAGACGCTGCTTTCGCTAGTCGAGATTGTGCCTTTCAACCAAGACGCTGCCAAAATCGCCGGTCAAATAAAGTTCGACCTTACAAAACGTGGGTTGCAAATTGGCATGGTCGATCCTCTGATTGCTGCCGCTGCAATTGCAGATGGAGCATCGCTGGCAACTTGCGACATCAAGCACTTTCGACGCATCAAAGGGTTAGAACTCGCCGACTGGTCGAAAGCATAAGTTGCTCTAGGCAAGAGGCCGAGCGAATCAAAAACAGCTAGTCGAGGTTTTGGTCAGCCCAAATATCGATGGCGCGTTTGATGTAACTGGCTAATCCTGGGGCGAATGATTCATAGGTCGATTTGAATGAATCATCAAGCACATATGTGAGAGCCAACGATTTATAGGCAAGTCGCGACGGCGTCCAAAATTGTTTGATGAATTCGTAGTGCCTAGCTATGACTGCCTGCACTTCTTCGGCATCGACTGACGTGCCGACTTGCATCAGATCAGCAGCCGCCTGTGCAATTTGATCGTGCTGGGCTTTGAATTGCGCTTGAGCCTCTGCCGAATAACCCGCATTCACATCTTGTATGTGTCTGCGCGATTCAAACATTTGGCTGTGACCCCTTTGGTGGCTTAGGGCTCGAGGCGGTTCGGGCCTCTAAAGAGGTAACCAACTTCGCGAATGTTTGCCTGGTGCAACAACAGCATCACAACGCGCAACAAGCCCATGCCGAAACCGCCGTGGGTAGGCGCGCCGAACTTGAAGAAGTCGAGATAAGCCTTGAGGCCGGCTGGGTCTAGGCCCTTTGATTTTGCCTGTTCGATCAAGACATCGAGACGGTGTTCGCGCTGGGCACCCGTGGTGATTTCGGTGCCGCGCCAAATCAGGTCATAGCTGTTGGTGAGAGCCTGGTTGTCGGCGTGACGCATGTGATAGAACGGGCGCACGGTCGACGGGTAATCGGTCAAGAAAACAAACTCGTGACCGTATTGCTCGAAAACGTGGGCTGCAATCTGGCGTTCGCCTTCTGGGTCCATGTCGCCACCGCGAGCAATCTCGTGGCCTCGAGCGGCAACAATCTCGATAGCCTCGGCTAGCGGAATGCGCGGGAACGGCTTCGACGGAACAACAACATCCACGTCAAAAAGACGCTTGATGTCATCGCCGTGCTTATCTTTGACAGCCGAAATCGCAGCAATCATCAAATCTTCTTGAATGCTCATGATGTCTTCGTGGCTGTCGATATAACTGACTTCCATGTCGACCGAAGTGAACTCGGTGGCGTGACGCGAAGTGAATGACGGGTCGGCTCTAAACACTGGGCCGATTTCGAAGATACGACCAAAGCCTGCCATCATCGCCATCTGCTTATAGAACTGTGGGCTCTGAGCCAAATAGGCGACTGTCTCGAAATATTCGAGTTTGAAAAGTTCAGCGTTTGACT
>CAINTU010000141.1 GCA_903853515.1 uncultured Micrococcales bacterium
CATCAGCAATTTGGTCGCGAGGCTGAACACCATCTATGTCGAGAACGCCCCATTGTGGCAGCGCGATCACCAGCATGATGGTTTCACCTGGATTGATGGTGGCAATGCAGATCAAAATGTGGTCACATTTTTGCGTCACGATGATGAAGGCAATTCGATGGCCGTTGCCATCAACTTTGCCGGCGCCCCACATAACGACTTCGTCTTAGGTCTTCCCCACTCAGGAACCTGGCTCGAAGTGCTCAACACCGACGCTGTCGAATTTGGCGGCAGCGGTGTTGGTAACCTAGGCAAGATTCAGGCCAACGGCGGCGGCTCGCATGGTCAACCGCACTCGGCAACGATTGTCTTGCCACCGCTAGCCGCGGTCTGGTTCAAACCGCTGGTTTAAATAGCTTGTCTAGTGCGCTTGTTTAGAGCACTTGCATAGGGCGCAAACTAGTTAATCGATGAAACGTTCAGCAATCCTTGGGTGGCACCGAGCAATCTGATTGACTCTGCAGAGCCAAGCGATGGCACATAAAAAAGCAACATGCTGCAATAGCTGATGTTTAGGCCGGTTGCCGAACCCGTAGAGCCAAGCAAAAGCTGCTGTTCGAGCAGTTTGACAGTCACTGCAGCACCTCGCTTGGTTGGATGAATAATCGACTGATCGTTCATAGCGACAGCAATCAAACCGCCGCCGTTCAAAGTTGAAAGCCCGATTGTGTTATTGCTGTTGAGCGTGTGCAGAAACTTGATACTGGCCTTAGCTTTAGTTAGATCAGACTTTTGAGCAGCCTGCGCTTCAGAGATCTGCGCATAAAACTGGTCGCCAGAAAGGTTGAACTTGGCAAAGTGCTTGCTCGCCGAGCCGTTGTTGATTACGTCTCCATAAATGCCTGGCAGTTGACCAGGCAGAACTTGCAAGAACGAGTCGGCTCGCTCAATCGTGAAGGCGCCGACAGATTCGGCAGCTACCTTCGGAAAATCTGTTCCTGAAAGCAAATCGGTTTCATACCAGAGTTTGTAATTCTCGCGAGGGCTGGCCTGCTGCAAAACCAACAGCTGAGGCAAAGCATCGGCGCTGGCCGGCTTGGTTGCCAACATAATTGTGCGAGTCTGCCAGCCGAGGCCGAGACTTTGATCTGGCAGCTGCATCGGCAACGCAATAGTGATTGGATGCGCACTGAGCGGTGGCATCTTTGCAATCTTTTTTGACTTCGCCTGCAAGGTGTAATGAACTTTGCGAATCGAATAAACAGGCCCTGCGGTGCGGTCTTGAATGGCGCGAACATCACGGTGATCATCACCTTCGGTGACCGCCTGAACGACGCTTGAGACGATGCGCTGAAGTTGATCGTCGGTGACGACAACCGAAACCGAAGTCGGCGTCGCCGACGCCGATGGGCTAGCCGAAGTAATCGATGAGGTGCCTGAACAGCCGGCCAGAGCGGCGACAGTTAGACCCGAAAGAGCTGTGGCAGCAATCTTGCGACGTGTGCTTGACCGGCGCCCGCGCCTAGGCAACTCAGGCTTTTCACGCTTACCTCGGTAACGCCGTCCCTTGGGCCCCTTAGGCGCTCTTGGCAGCCGGCGACGTGGGCCACGCAATTTGCGAATGTGCAGCCAGTTCAAATAGTTCGCAAAGAAAGCGGCAACTAAAAGCACCGCGCCGCCGATGATCAAGATACTTGGCCAGTTAACCAGTTCTGGCTGGTGCCAGGTTAGAAGCACATCAGTTGGTGCGCGGTGAAGCCCATCGCTTGCCAAAAGCACGCCGGTGTCGGCATCGGATTCAACGGGGGTAATCAAACGAGAGCGCACCGATAGCTGTGAGCGCCAAAGATCTGAGTTGGCCGGGTTGGCGTTAACGCCGGCACCTTCGGTAGTCACAACATCGGGTTTAAGGCCGGTCGAGCTGAGGGTAAGCGTGGCGAAATTCGAGGTGCCAATCCATGCCTGAATATCGCTTGCTCGAGCGTTGGCATAAAACACCCTGTCGGTGCCTGAAGCGGTCAAAGTGAGTTTGCCGAGGCCTTTGGTCAGAGTGTTGTGCGGTATAAATAGGTAGCTATAGGCGCTGTCAACCTTGAAATGCGCAGCTTGGTCGTGGTGGTCAGCTAGCGGGCCTTTCAGCAAGAAGCCAAAGGCCAGGCTTGCCAGCGATGCCACGAATAGCGCAACGGCGATCACAAAACGCATGGCACTCCAATCGGG
>CAINTU010000142.1 GCA_903853515.1 uncultured Micrococcales bacterium
CACTTTCAGGGCCAAAATCGTTCGGTGCAGATGCTAGATCTAGAGAACAACGAGTTCTGCGTGCACTAGCTGCGGGCGCGTTTAGCTGCTTCGGGCACCTGGCGAAGCGCTTTTGAAAGTCCACTTTCAGAAGACGATGGATCGATACGACCGTATTCCATCGGGCCAGCAGGATCGCAGTTGATGAAAGTTAGATCGCGCACACCGATGCGTGAGAAACATTCCAGCAACCATGGCCTGAGAAAATCATGCTTAGTGTTTTCACCTTCGCTATAGAGCCCGCCGCTAGAGATTATGACACTGACCGGCAAGTCAGCCAACTGATCGGTGCTCTGATAAAAAGTGCGGGTATTAATCACACGATCAATCCACGCCTTGAGTGAGCTGGGCGGCCCCCAGTTATACATTGGTGTGGCAATCACGAGCGCAGAAGCGCTTAAAAGTTCATCGGTCAATTCGTTCGCTAGAGCAAAAGCTGACCTCAGGCGCTCATCGTGCTTTTCTGAGTCAACTCGGCCAGCTTGCTGCGCATCGAAATCAAGGTGAGGAATGTCACCCAAAAATCTAGAAACCTTGACGGTCTGTGGGTGCAGGTCAAAAAATTGATTCTCAAAATCGGCCAGAATTCGATTCGAGAAGGAATCACTTTGTCGAGTGGACGTGTGCAAACTCAGCAGAGAAGTCATGGTGCAAGTTTATAAATCGCGGTATGCAGAATTTATACGTTGAACCTAAATTCGACAACATCTCTTTCTTAAATCATGAGACCGCTAGCCTTGCCCTATGGCTAAAAAGTTTCCCGTCTATTCAATCGCCAAGCCATTTCTGGCGCAGGCGGTGCTCGAGCTCGGGCTGCCGCTGACCGACCGCATCGGCCAGCACCTATCCGTGATTTCTGAGCCCTATGCCCATCGTCGAATCGACCACTTGCTCAACCACACCTCTGGGTTGGCTGACTACTCCGCCCTCGCAGCATATGGCCAGGCGGTTGAGAATCGCACGGATGCCTGGAGTCGCGAAGAACTTCTCGAACGTTGTGCAGCTTTTAGTCACAACATTGCTGGTTTCAACTATTCGAACATCGGATATCTGCTGTTGCGAATGATGGTTGAAGAGAAAACTGGTTTGAGTATGTTTGGCGCGATCAAGGCGCTCGTGCTTGATCCACTTGAGATTGAATGTTTCGAAGAGTGGGAAGCTCGTTCTGAAATCGTGCCGGGTTATGACCCACGCTGGGTTTATTCGGGAACATTCCTGGCCGACGCCGAATCGATTAAGCGCGGCTTTGTGATGCTCGTTCGCCATCGAGCAGAAACAATCGGGCCAGAGGCGGGCATGGCTCTGTTGCCTTATCAGGGCACCGGATTCGACCACCCCGGCTACAGTTATGGGTTGATGAATGATGTTGACCTCTCTACCGGTCAGCCAAAGTTCGTGGGGCACGGCGGCGGCGGGCCAGGTTTCGCTCACATGATTCTCGTCAACACTGCGAATATGCAAGTTGGGCTTGAGACTTCGACTGCAGACTTTGATCAGGCTGCGGCGATCTTACGATTGCGCGCTGCGACGACAAACTAAACGTTGAACCGGAATTCGACCACGTCGCCATCGCGCATTATGTAGTCTTTGCCTTCCATGCGAACTTTGCCAGCGGCCTTCGCCTCAGCCATCGAACCGGCAGCAACTAGATCATCGAATGAGACGATTTCAGCCTTGATGAATCCTCGTTGAAAGTCGGTGTGAATCACGCCGGCAGCCTGTGGTGCAGTCCAGCCCTTGTGAATGGTCCAGGCACGAGTTTCTTTAGGGCCTGCGGTTAGGTAGGTCTGTAATCCTAGGGTGGCAAAACCGATGCGTGCTAACTGGTTTAGACCAGATTCGGCTTGCCCAAGCGACGCAAGAAGCTCGTCTGCCTCTTCTGGCGAAAGGTCGATAAGTTCACTCTCAACTTTGGCATCAAGAAAAACTGCCTCGGCTGGGGCAACCAAATCGGCAAGAGTCTTGCGCTTAGCGTCGTCGGTCAAAATCGACTCGTCAACGTTGAAGACATAAACGATTGGCTTGGCGGTGAGTAATCCGAGTTCTTTGATCGGGGTTAGATCAATCTTGGTTGCGCTCAAAGGAGTGCCGGCGTTCAAAGCCAACAAGGCTTCGTCGATGGTCTCGAGTGCGACAGGCTCAGCCTTTTTGCCTTTGACTTCTTTTTCGATGCGCACGCGGGCTTTGTCGAGTGTTTCGAGATCGGCAAGAATCAGCTCGGTGTTGATGGTTTCGATGTCACTTGCGGCATCAACTTTGCCGTCAACGTGCACAACATCGCCATCGACGAAACCGCGAACCACCTGCGCGATTGCATCGGCTTCACGAATGTTTGCCAAGAACTTGTTGCCGAGGCCTTCACCAACTGATGCACCGCGCACGATGCCGGCGATGTCGACGAAAGACACGGGTGCTGGCAACAGGCGCTCGCTGCCAAAGATTTCGGCAAGCTTGGCCAGACGCGCATCAGGCAGGTTGACCACACCGATGTTTGGCTCGATGGTTGCAAACGGGTAGTTTGCCGCCAAAACGTTGTTTTTAGTGAGTGCGTTGAACAGGGTTGATTTGCCGACGTTGGGCAAACCCACGATTCCGATAGTTAGGGCCACAACATTCGAGTTTAATTGCTTTGTGCCGCTTAACTTTGTCGCAATTGATTTCGAGACTGCAAACTCTAACTCTGCCAGCCCCTGCGCGGTTGGTTTGGTGCGGGTTTCCGACGGCAAAATTGTCGACACTTTGGCCACTTTGATTCAGCCGCCCTACCCCTATGACTATTTTGAGCCAATGAACATAAAGGTGCACGGCATAAATCCTGGTGATGTTGTTGGTGCGCCAACTTGGTCTCAAGCGCTCGAAACGATGCTGACTTTTATTGGCAGCGACGATTTGATTGCTCACAATGCCGGCTTCGATATGGGCGTGTTGCGCAAGTCGGCATTAGAGATCGAAACGCCTTTGCCTTCGCTGCGTTATGCCTGCAGCCTTTTGATGGCTCGCAAGACCTATAACCTCGAGAGTTATCGCCTAAACGCGGTTGCCTATGCCATTGGCCACGAAGAGTTCGACCACCACGATGCTCTAGCCGACAGCGACGCCTGCGCCCGCATCGTTATTCACATGGCTAAGCGCCACGGTGTTGAATCCTTGGATGATCTTGCCGCCGCTACAGGCCACACCATCAAGGTCTTATAGCTAAGCAGCCTTCGGCCACCCCAGAATGTCAGGGGTAGGTGCGACAATCTGAGCATGGAAATTCTTATTGCACTCATTGGCATCGCCATCGGCTTTGCTGTTGGATACTTCATTTTTCACAAGGATGCCTCGTCACCTGCCGACCAGCCAATCGAGGACTTAGCGCCGAAGCTGGCTGCCGCTGAGGCGACAGTAATGGAACTGCGGTCCCAGTTGGCCGAGGCAAAGAGCCGAATAGACGCAAATGACGCTCGTGAAAAAGCCGCTGCCGAGCTCGAAAGCAAGTTCTTGCAAGAGCTAAGACCCATGCAGCAGCGACTGCAAGAAGTTCAAGAAAAAGTTGGCGAGGTCGAGCGAGAGCGAATTGATCAATTCAACACAATCAAAGAGCAACTGGTTGCCAGCCGAGCGCAGCAAGAAACTTTGAGCAAAAACACCCAAGCGCTTGCTGGCGCGCTTACAAACAATCAGGTTCGAGGCAAATGGGGTGAGCTCACACTGCGTCGCCTGCTTGAACAATCTGGAATGCGAACTGGCGTCGATTTCATCGAGCAATTTAACACAACCAACGAAGATGGCTCAAGAATCAAGCCAGACGTCGTGATATTGATGCCAGATGCGAAGTCCGTCGCTGTCGACTCGAAGGTTCCTTTCAACAATTTTCAACGTGCTTTCGAGATTCCAGAAATTTCTGATGTGACAGATGAGAAGCGTCGCAAAGACCTGCTCAAAGAACATTCAAAAGATGTCAAAAAACACATTGACGAGATCAGCAAAAAGGAATATTTCAGTGGCCTCGAGAATTCGCCTGAATTCACAATTATGTTCATGCCTAGCGAGAGCTTGCTGTCTGTGACCCTCGAATACGACCCGACCCTGCTCGAGTATGCATTTGATCGAAAAGTTGCCCTGGTTTCACCGGTATCTTTCTTTAGCGTGCTAAGAACCATCAACTATGGTTGGCGACAAAGCGCTCAAGAGGCCACGATTAAAGAGGTCATCGACTTAGGCGTGAGGCTTCACAAGTATGTGCGCATTGTGGCTGAGCATGCACTCAATTTGGGCAAAAAGCTCAATGAATCGGTTCAGGAATACAACAAATTCTCAACTAGCCTCGAGAGCAGTTTGCTGACGGCAACTCGTGAAGTCAACCGCCGATCAAAAAGCATTCTCGACCAAGGCAAAGTGATCCCTCAACTTGCTGAATTAGAACAAGGAACAAGAGGCTTCACCAAGCCAGAACTTGACCCAGCAGAAGATAACGAAGAAGACTCGATTTAGTGATTGTCGCGAACAAAAACCCCGAGAAATCGGGGTTTTTGCGTATCCAAGGCATCAAGCAGTCAAGCCCAGACAGCCCTATTTGACTATACTTTTCAGAAGTTAGCCGACAACGTCGTAGGCCTTGAAAGCTGAACCTGCCAAGCATTGGGGCGGTTCAAACCCCCAAATCGCAGGAGTCAAAATGTCGCACGAGTACCAAGGCGCGCCAGTCGTGACCCTCACACCTGCGCCAACCCTAGACCGCACATATTTCGTGCATGAGTTGCACTCGGGCGGCGTAAACCGCGCCGACGCTGTCACCGAAGAACTTGCCGGCAAAGGCATCAACGTTTCGCGCGGCCTTACGCTCGCCAATATTCTTGCGCCAGGTGTTGTGCCAATCGGAAACGCCGACCAGGGCGTGCTTGAGCGCACCGGATCATCATTTTTGGTTCCGCTGTGGGTCGAAGGCAACCTTCGCGTTTCAACCACAGTTGTCGATACCCAAGGCACCACCACCAAAGTCAACGAGTCACCTCGCCCATTGAGTGAAGCTGACTGGCAAAAAGTCATCGAGCTTACCGAAGCGACCGTCAAAGAAACTGGCGCAAAGTGGCTAGTGATCGCAGGCGCATTGCCGGTCTATAAATCAACCGGCGTCTATGTTGACCTGCAGCCAATCTTTGACCGCATGAAGGCTCTCGGCGTTAAGGTTGCGCTCGACACCTCTGGTGAACCACTTAGCTATTGGGCCCGCAAAGGCACCGCAAACATCATCAAACCAAACGCCGAAGAACTTGCCTCGGCTGTTGGTCGCGAACTAAAGACAGTTGGCGATGTAGTTGCCGCCGCACAAGAACTTTGCCAACACGGCATCGAAGTTGTGCTTGCCAGCATGGGGGCCGACGGCATGATCGCCGTCACCCAGAACCGTCACTGGGCTGCGCGCACTCCGCCAGTCAAGGTGGCCAACACGGTTGGCGCTGGCGATGCAACATTGGCAGGATTCTTGTCTGCCGTTGTGACCAACCCGATTGAACCTGGTGCCGACGATTATGGTGTTGGCTTCAATGTGCCGCTTGGTGTGCAGACGGCTGTTCGTTGGGGCGCAATCGCGGTGCAGCAGCCAAAGTCAGGGCTAGAGAATCTTGAAAACATGCCAAGTGCGACTGTCGACACTGACCCAAATCTGAATGTTCCGCTCGAAGAAATCGCTAGACCCTAACCCAAGGAGCACCCTGTGCCAGTAGCAACCCCAGAGCAATACGCCGAAATGATCGACCGCGCCAAAAAGGCCGGCTTTGCTTACCCAGCAATCAATGTGAGCAGCTCACAAACTGTCAACGCTGTTCTTCAGGGTCTTACCGAAGCCGGCTCTGACGGCATTTTGCAGGTGACTACCGGTGGCGGCGACTATTGGTCGGGTTCAAGCGTGAAGCACATGGCTACCGGCGCAGCAGCAATGGCCGGTTTCGTTCGCGAAGTGGCAAAAAACTATCCGATCACCGTGGGCATTCACACCGACCACTGCTCAAAGCCACACCTTGAGACCTTCTTGCTGCCTTTGCTCGAGATTTCGAAAGACCGTGTGCGCGCAGGCCAGGATCCACTTTTCAACTCGCAAATGTGGGATGGCTCAGCTGTTTCGCTAACCGAAAACCTGCAGATCTCTAAAGACCTGCTTGCCCAAACCAGCAAGCTCGGCATCATTCTTGAGGTTGAAATCGGCGTTGTTGGCGGCGAAGAAGATGGCATTGTCGGTGGCGAGGGCGAACACCTTTATTCGACTATCGAAGACGGCATGCTAACAGCAGAGGCACTTGGCCTTGGTGAAAACGGTCGTTACCTAACCGCGTTGACATTCGGCAACGTGCACGGTGTCTATAAAGCAGGCAACGTGGTGTTGCGCCCAGAGTTGCTAAAGGGTATTCAAGACGCTGTTGGCGCAAAGTACGGCAAGAACGCTCCATTCGACTTGGTCTTTCACGGCGGCTCAGGTTCAACCGAGCAAGAGATTGCCGATGCGGTGAGATTTGGTGTCGTCAAAATGAACATCGACACCGACACCCAATATGCTTTCACCCGTTCGATTGCAGGTCACATGTTCTCGAACTATTCGGGAGTATTAAAAGTCGACGGCGAC
>CAINTU010000143.1 GCA_903853515.1 uncultured Micrococcales bacterium
AGGTGCACCGAACGAGTTTTTCTTAGCTAGTTCTAGGCTCGCTACCGCCGCCTTGCGAAAAGAGCTGAGCATAAAGCAAATACCTTCACCTGAGTCGATAGCTCCTTTTGCTATGGCATTTGCTGCAGATGTGCCCGACGGTAAAGACTCAGTTATGCATCGCGGTGTTGGAAGAATCGTCTTTTTGCACGATAGCGAACAGAACCCAACTTGGGGTTCAAATTTTCGGGTCATCGCGTATGCAAAGTCACCAATCGAGGCCGATATGAGTGAGCAACCAGACCTGGCCAACTATTGGTGGGGCAACTTGCGCCGTTCGCTTGAACTAAACGGTGCCGGTTACAGTAATGACGCGGGCACGCTTACTCGTATCACCTCTACAGGGCTAGGCGCGCTAACGGTAGATGACCCATACTCAGAAATCGAACTCAGAGCCTCGTGGTCGCCGACCGATCTCGACCTATCGAGACATTTCTTGGCTTGGCAAGACCTAGTTGCCTCTATGGCAGGCTACGCACTAGAAGCTGAAGTTCAAACCCTGCGCGCAAAAAGAGCATGATCGAGAACTTAGGCACCGAACCGGCATTGACCAAGCGCGCAGACGAATCAGGTGAAACCGAAGTTGAATTTCCCACTCGCTCTGTGCCGATTAGAAACATCAGGCTCATCGACAGTCCTGAAGCTTTGGCTGGCGCCATTGATTCGCTCAGCAATGCAACAGGCCCATTCGCCGTAGATGCGGAACGTGCAAGTGGATTCAGGTATGGGCAAAGCGCCTATTTGGTTCAAATCGCCAGAATTGACTCTGATATTTTTCTTATCGACCCGGTTTCAGTTCGCGGCTCTGATTCACCATTCGCTGCTCTTGCAGACTTGCTAGCGACTGCGCCGTGGATTCTGCACGCAGCTAGTCAAGACCTAGCTTGCTTGGCCGAACTTGGGCTGCGACCTTCTGCACTTTTAGACACAGAACTCGGCTCAAGAATTCTTGGGCTCGAGAGAGTTGGTTTAGGTTTTGTATGTGAATCTCAGCTTGGCTTCAAATTGGCTAAAGAGCACTCTGCAGTCGACTGGAGCACGCGGCCACTGCCCCTCAACTGGCTAAACTATGCGGCATTAGATGTCGATGTGCTATTCGAACTTTGGGATTCCATCTCGAAGCAATTAGCGAGCGCCGATAAACTCGTGTGGGCGCGCGCTGAATTCGAGAACGTTCGCACTCAAGAGCCGAAGCCAGCCAAAGTAGATCGTTGGCGTTCAATGACGGGCCTGCACGAAATTAAAGACGCTCGAACTCTAACTATTGCAAGCCACCTTTGGCATGCTCGAGAAGAGTTAGCAAGAAAACTCGACACTGCACCTGGGCGCTTGATTCCTGACTCGTCGATTATCGCGATGCTCAAAGCAAACCCGAGAACCAAGCCTGAACTTGCAGCCTTGAGGTCTTTCACAGGCAGAGCGAGCAGAAACTACATCGATCTCTGGTGGAACGCATTTTCGTCAGGCTCTGCCACAAGAGATGTTGTTGATGTCAAGATTCGCTCAACGGGAATCCCGAACCATCGAATCTGGGCGAACCGATTCCCAGAGGCTGCCCACCGGCTTGGCATGGCAAAGGCTGTGATCGCCGAAGTGGCAGCCGAACACAACCTACCTAGCGAAAACCTATTGACGCCTGATTATTTGAGGCAGCTTTGCTTTGAAGACCTTGATTCTATATCGCCCGAAACTGTCGCAGACAAATTGCGTGAAAGCGGAGCGAGACAATGGCAGATCGAACTGTTGAATGACAAACTTGCTATCGCGTTAGATCAAGCCAGGCAAACCTTTGTTGAACCGAGAGAGAAAACAGAGAAGCTCAACGACTAGATTTAGTTTGCAGGCTTTGCATGCGGCACGCGTGCCCCCGACACTTGGGCTTTGATATCTGCACTGATCGATTCGACAGAGAGCCCAACGCGAGTCAAAATCTCACCTCTTGATGCATGTTCGAGAAACTCATCAGGCAGACCAATTTCACTCAAGCCGGTGTCGACCTGGGCAGCGCGAAGCGTTTGACGAATTCGAGTGCCGATACCGCCCACTCGAATTCCATCTTCAATAGTTACAACC
>CAINTU010000144.1 GCA_903853515.1 uncultured Micrococcales bacterium
CTTGAGCTAAGAAAGTTTCTGCGTGTGCAACGGCCGCTAATCGATCAGTTGTGACGATAACGCCCTTGCCGGCAGCGAGCCCATCTGCTTTAACAACATAAGGCGCGCCGAATTCGTCTAGCGCCCTCACAACTTCGGCGATGTTGGCGCATTCGCGAGCCATGCCGGTTGGCACATCGGCGGCAGCCATAACTTCTTTGGCGAATGCCTTGCTGCCCTCAAGACCAGCTGCGATCTTTGATGGGCCAAACACTGCGATGCCTGCCTCGCGAAGTGCATCGCTGACCCCAGCCACCAATGGCGCTTCTGGGCCAATCACGACCAGGCCGATTGAATTCGAGCGTGCCCAATCGGTAACGGCCGCGCCATCAACAATGTCGAGGTCAGCCACAACAGTGCAGTCAGAGCCGATGCCGGCGTTGCCAGGTGCACAGGTGATGTGTTCTGGTGAGCTGCCGGTTCTAATAAGTGACTTGATGATGGCATGTTCGCGAGCGCCAGAGCCAAGCACCAAGATTTTCATAGTGCCAGTATATTGCTCTCGCTATTGTGCCAGGTGCGGGCTGCGACTTTGTGCTAACTAGTCGAGCTTGATCACATCACGCTTCGAGATAGTTAGGTAGATCACTAGAACAGCGATCAAGCCAAGAAACAATGCAGTGATGTTGTTTGCGCCAAGACCTAGAGCATCAGGGGCGTCGGCTTTCGACAACGACAAATAGTCGCCGAAGCTGGCGCCAAGTGGGCGAGTCAAAATATAGATGCTCCAGAATCCAAATACCTGGCCGACAACTTTGAAACGCCAAAGCACAGCCAACATGGCAATAACCGCCGCGAACACTGCAGTTGAGTTCAACAGCGGCCATCCTAGGTCGTCAAGAAAAATGTCGCCGCCGGCTGTTCCCATCGCAAAAGTTGCCAACACGGCAACCCAATAGAAGCCTTCGCGCTTGCGAGTGTTGATGGTTTTAATCGACAGGGTGCGCTCTTGGGCCCACCAGATTGCGAAGACGGCCAACAAGATTAAGCCAAACAGAATCGTCAACTGCCAGTTCTGCCAACCATAGTTGGTGTGCATATCGTCGGTGATCATGGTGCCTTCTGCGCTAACCGCAACAATCGCGGCCCAATAAATCGCTGGCACATATTTGCGCATCGCAAACTGAGCGAGCAACAAAACGATTAGCACGCCGCCCATAAACAAAGCGGTTTCGTTCATGATGCGCAACGTTTCGGCATCGCTCGAGTTATCGGTGAGCCCAAATGATTGGTTCACATAGTCGGCGAGAGTTTCGCCGACGGTTGTGCTGAGCACTTTGATGATCCAAAAGAAAAGTGTGATGGCCGGCACTTTGACCAGCAGGGTTTTTGCGTTTGAGATGGCGTTAGTCATGCGCTTATACAACCGCTTTAGTCTGAGAAAACCCTGACCGAGTTAGAGTGATTGCATGGCCCGCAGACGCATCAGCAATAAAGCTGGATTCGACGCTTTGCGTGCGGCCACAAGCGACGTCGGCCTTCAAGAAACTGACCCCCAAACTTTTGCCACCGCCGTGCGTTTTTTGCTCGAAGAACTTGCCGACCGGGTGCCGGGAAATTCGGTTGAGGTGCGTGTGCCGCCGCTTGGTGCAACCCAGTGCATCGAAGGCCCGCGCCACACCCGTGGCACCCCGCCGAATGTCGTCGAGATGTCGCCTGAAACTTGGTTGAACTTGGCTACTGGCAAAATCACCTGGGATTCAGCCACGGCTGCCGGTCAGATTCACGCCAGTGGCGTGCGTGCATCGCTTGCCGATGTAATGCCCGTGATCAGGCTTTAACCTTTATCTATGGCTAACTCATCTAACGGGCAATCGGGCAGCACCGCGTCGAATACCAAAGTGACCATCAGGCGCGCACCAAAGTTTGTGCCATTCGGTGCAACCGGCGCGGTGTTGGCCGCAGTCATCGCCCTTGTGGCCGGGTTAGGCATTCGAAACGATGACCCTAAAACCGGCGGCTTCATCACCTACTTGGTGTCGTTTGGGGCAGTGGTTGGCGCGGCTATCGGTGTGCTTGCAGCTCTGATTGCCGACCACATCACTCGCGCTCGAGCCAAGCAAGCCGAAGCCACTCGAACCAGTCAGAACGGCTAAACTTAAAGCACACAGCCCACCACAATAGAGACGGAATCTGCCCTTGATTCGTGGCGACGGACTTCTAAATCATGACTTGATGCCAGACGAATCTCTGCCGCAAGATCAGTGTGGTGTATTTGGTGTGTGGGCCCCTGGCGAAGAAGTCGCCAAGCTAACTTTCTTCGGCCTCTATTCGCTGCAACACCGTGGCCAAGAGTCGGCAGGTATTGCAACCAGCAACGGCAAAAAAATCCTTGTATATAAAGACATGGGTTTGGTTAGCCAAGTTTTTAGCGAATCAAGTCTTGAAGCGCTTGTCGGTCATATTGCGGTCGGCCACAATCGCTATAGCACCACCGGTTCGAGCAGTTGGCGAAACGCGCAGCCAACTCTTGGTCGCACTGCAAGCGGCACGATTGCTCTTGCTCACAACGGCAATCTGACAAACACCGCAGACCTGCTCGAGATGTTGCGCAGCAAATATCCTGATCAGACCGACAACGAAATCACCGGCGGCAACACCACCGACACGGCTGTTTTGACCGCGTTGATGAATGGCGATCTCGATCACACACTTGAGGCGACGGCTCTCGAACTTTTGCCAAAGGTGCAGGGTGCGTTTTGTCTGGTCTTCATGGATGAGACCACACTTTATGCAGCGCGCGATCCGCAGGGTGTGCGCCCTTTGGTCTTGGGCAGACTTGAACGCGGTTGGGTGGTCGCTAGCGAGACCGCTGCACTAGATATTGTTGGCGCAAGTTATGTGCGCGAAGTTGAACCGGGCGAACTGATTGCCATCGACGAAAACGGACTGCGCTCTTCGCGTTTCGCCGAGGTCAAGCGTGCCGGCTGCGTCTTTGAATATGTTTATCTCGCTCGCCCAGACACCACCATCAATGGCCGCGTGGTTTATGACAGCCGCGTCGAAATGGGTCGCACTTTGGCTCGCGAGTATCCGGTTGATGCAGACATGGTTATTCCGACCCCAGAATCGGGCACGCCAGCGGCTATTGGTTATAGCCAAGAGAGCGGTATTCCATTCGGCCATGGATTAGTTAAGAACGCCTATGTTGGCCGCACCTTTATTCAGCCTTCGCAGACTATTCGCCAGCGCGGTATTCGACTAAAACTTAATCCGCTCAAAGAGCAGATTCGCGGCAAGCGCATCATTGTGATTGACGATTCGATTGTGCGCGGCAACACGCAGCGCGCTCTAGTTGCAATGTTGCGTGAGGCTGGCGCTGCCGAGATTCACGTGCGCATCTCTTCGCCACCGATCACTTGGCCGTGCTTTTATGGCATTGACTTTGCAACTCGCGCCGAGTTGATTGCAACCGGCATTGGTGTCGATGAAGTTCGTCAGTCAATCGGCGCCGACTCGCTTGGCTATTTGAGCAAAGACGGCATGGTTGCGGCCACCGAACAAAAAGAGAGTCAGCTGTGCACCGCTTGCTTCACCGGTGTTTACCCAATCGAACTGCCAACCGCAGATCGCTTAGGCAAGAACCTGCTCGAGCGCGGTTCGGCTGCCGGGGTCTCAGATGCAGATGCTGCCGCCTGTAATCCTGGGCCTGATTCTGAATTGAATGCGTTGGTTAGCGAAGCCGGCAATGACTGACGCCTATGCGCTAAGCGGCGTTGACACGCACGCTGGTGACCTTGCCGTTGAGCTGATGAAGAAGGCCGTTTCGGCAACACACAACGAACATGTGGTTGGTGGCTTCGGCGGCTTTGCCGGCATGTTCGACGTGAGCTTTTTGAAAAACTTTGAACGCCCACTGCTTGCAACTAGCACCGATGGCGTTGGCACAAAAGTAGCGATAGCGCAGGCAATCGACAAGCACGACACCATTGGTCAAGATTTGGTTGGCATGGTTGTCGATGACATCATCGTGGTTGGCGCCAAGAGCATGTTTATGACTGACTATATTGCGACCGGCAAGGTTGTGGCCAGTCGAGTTGCCGACATCGTGGCCGGCATTGCGCGCGCCTGCGCACAGGTCGATGTTGCCTTGATCGGTGGCGAGACTGCCGAGCATCCTGGGTTGTTGGCGGCTGACGAATACGATGTTGCTGGCGCTGCCGTCGGTGCTGTTGAGGCGGCAAAGTTGCTTGGGCCGCAGCGCGTGCAGGTTGGCGATGTTGTGCTTGGTCTGGCATCTAGCGGGTTTCATTCGAATGGCTATTCTTTGGTGCGCAAGATTGTTGCCGACAGCAAACTTGATTACACAAAGACCGTTGCCGAATTCGGTGCGCTCAGTTTGGGCGAGGTTCTGCTTGAGCCGACCAAACTTTATACCGGTGTGCTCAACTCTCTGCTGGCTGGTCCGAATGGCGATGGTGTTAAGGCGATGAGCCACATCACCGGTGGTGGCATCGCTGCCAACCTGGCCCGTGTATTGCCAAAGAATTCAACCCTCGACGTTGATCGCAGCTCTTGGTCGCCGCTTGAAGTCTTTAGGGTTTTGGCAGGCTGGGGCGGCCACAAGCTTGAGGCGCTCGAGTCAACCTGGAACCTCGGATTAGGCTTCGCGCTGATCGTGCGCGCCGATGCCGCAGCAGCTATCGCTGCCGAATTGGTTGCTGCTGGCGTTGCCGCTTGGCAACTCGGTGTTGTCGAATCGACTGACTGTTCGCTCGAAGGCTATGTGCAGGGCGCTAAAGGCGTCGATGGTGGCGCGGTGCGCCTAGTTGGCAGCTATAAAAACTAAATCGAAAGGTCGAACCCAAATGGCAACAAACGCAAAGACTAAGAATGCGATTTCGGTTGCGGCCGCAGAATCAGCTCGAGCCCAAAACCCAAAGCCTGCCCAAGACGCATCGCTATGGCGACCGGTTGCAGTCATAGCGGCCACAGTGACTGTTGTGGTCAGCGTAATCTTGACTATTTTTGCTTGGCCACTGGCAACTTCGAACCCGCATGATCTGCCAATTGGCATCGTCTCGCCGAGCACACAGTTCACTCAGAGTCTCGAAGGCGAACTAAACAAAGCTGAACCCGGTGCGTTCAAATTCACCGAATACAAAACCAAAGACTTGGCAAGCAACGCTATTTTAGAACGCCAGATCTATGGCGCAATCGTGGTCAGCAACAGTCCAGAGGTTTTGGTCGCCTCTGGTGCTAACGCAACGGTTGCCCAGTTGCTAAACAACATCTCGGTGCAACTCAGCGAGCAGCTTACAGCGTCGCAGGGCATCAAGGCATTGGTGATTCCGGTGAGCGATCTTGCACCGCTAACCAGTCGCGACCCACGCGGCCTCGGTCTAAACGCAGGCTCACTGCCGCTTGTGATTGCAGGCCTTGTCGTCGGAATCCTCGGCAGCATTCGACTTCGCCGCACTCGTCAAAAGTTCGCTGTGGCCGCCCTTGCCGGCATCACCGCGAGCCTCACAATAGTAGCGATTTTGAACCTGTGGCTAGGCTCACTCGCCGGCAACTTCTGGCTCGAATCATTGGTGGTTGCAGTCAGCATCGCGGCTGTCGCAACCAGCGTTATGGGCGCAACCGCTTTGGCTGGCCGCGCAGGCATGCTCACCACTACCGGCTTGTTCTTCATCATCGGCAACCCACTCAGCGGGGTGGCACTTGCGCCAGAGCTTTACCCCGGCGGTCTAGGCGCATTTGGTCAGCTGTTGCCACTCGGTGCCGAGGTGAATCTGTTGCGCCGCATCAGCTTCTTCAACTTTGCCGACACTTCATCCCAATGGGCAACGCTTCTGGTTTGGCTTTTTATTGGCGCTGCCCTGCTGCTGCTCGCCAAAGCCCTTGGCCTGCCGCGCAAGCGCTAGGTAAACGCGCGACTACTTGACTGCGGAGGCGAGAAACGCTCGATGGAGTGTTAATGATTCGTCATCAAGCCATCCAAATTGACCGTTAGAGTTGCATTCCAAAAACCAAAGCTCATTTTTATCATCGAGGATGAAATCAAGGCGGCCATATCTCAGTCCAAGACGAGTCATCAACTTGTGAACTCGGACTTGCAAATCCAGGTTGTCACCTTCATGCCATGATGACCATTTAGCTTGAGTCTTTGTATTAATTTCTGTGCGCCAGTCAATTCTGGTGTCATCGCGCTGGTAGTCACATTTGAAGAACCAAGTTTTTCCATCAATATAAACACCTGTGACATCCGC
>CAINTU010000145.1 GCA_903853515.1 uncultured Micrococcales bacterium
CTTTATCCCAGAAATTTTAGACACCAACATCTATAACGAAGTGCTCGACGCAACTGCAGATGATGCTGTTAAATGGGCGCGAGCCCTAGCCGCGAAAGAGGGAATCCTAGGCGGTATTTCGAGCGGCGCGGCGGTTTGGGCCGCGAACGAGATCAGCAAGCGTGACGAATTTGCCGGCAAGCAGATTGTCGTGATCATTCCTTCGTTTGGTGAACGTTACCTGTCAACAATCTTGTTCAAGGATCTAGTCGACTTAGACTAAATACACTTTGATACGTTTTAGAGAAGACATCGCCAACGGTCTTGCGCAAGACCCTTCTATGCTCAGTGGCTTCGAGCTATTTCTAACCAGCCCAGGATTGCATGCCGTATGGGGCTATCGCGTTGCGCATTGGCTTTGGCGCCGCAAACGTCGCATTTTGGCTCGAATGCTCTCTAATTGGTTGCGTTTTTTAACCGGTATTGAAATTCATCCCGGAGCAAAGATTGGTCGCAGATTCTTTGTTGACCACGGCATGGGTGTTGTGATCGGCGAGACCGCTGTTGTGGGCGACGATGTTTTGATTTATCACGGTGTGACCCTTGGCGGCAAACTGAACTCACCGGTGAAGCGCCACCCAACAATCGGTAACCATGTATTGATCGGTGCCGAGTCGATTTTGATTGGTGACATCACAATTGGTGATGACGTCATAATTGGCGCTGGTTCGGTAGTGACAAAAAACGTTGCCGCTGGCGAAAGAGTCGTTGGCACGCAGTTGCGCAAACTAGATTAGTTGCATGTTGGTTTCTCGCAGAGATGCGATTGCGCTGCTATCTGGCACTCTCGCCTTTGGATCTCTCGCTTTGGCCACCGGCATCAGCCGATCTGATGCGGCTGGTAGGTCGCTTCTCAACGGCATCGACGTTTCATGGTTGCCACAACTCGAACAGGCAGGTGCCAAGTATTTTGACGCCAACGGTCAACCGCTAGAAGCATTCGAACTCTTGAAAAGAGCCGGCATCAAAGTCGCGCGCATTCGCCTGTTTGTTGACGCCGCAGACATGAACGGGCGCCTAGATCAGGTGCAGTTGCTCGCAGCGCGTGCGCAGCGCGCTGGTTTGCAGGTTTGCCTAGACATGCATCTGAGCGACACATGGGCCGACCCGGCTCATCAGGGTATTCCCCGCGGGTGGTCAACCACGAACATCGACTATCTTGCTAATGCGGTTGGCAGTTATGTCTATGGCATTCTGAGTGATTTGAAGGCCCGCCAAATCACGATCGATTTTGTTCAGCTCGGCAACGAAATATCTAACGGCCTGCTTTGGCCGCCTGGCACACTCGATGCAGACACCAACGCAAAGTGGAATAACTTTGCGAAACTTTATAACTCGGCAGCCGAGAGCCTGCGCAAGGTTTACCCGAGCGCGACAAATGTTTTGCACCTAGATTGCGGTGGCGACGCCGCCAAAACCAGTTGGTGGCTAGGTCGTGCCATCGGCCACGGGGTTACCGACTTTGATGCTGTTGGATTGAGTTTTTACCCACAGTGGCACGGCGAGCTCGCAGCATTGCAAAAAACCCTGCGAGTTGTTGCAGTCGATTTCACTAAGCCGGTCTTTGTTGCCGAAACGGCTTATGCATTCACCGGTGCAACATTTGGTAACGATGTTATTGATCCAGGCAAAAATGCTCTAACGGGTTTTGCCAGCACCCCAGCCGGGCAGGCCGCTTATGTGAGCGCAATCAAGAATCTTTTGCTCGCCCTGCCAAACAATCGTGGCTTAGGGCTCTGGTGGTGGGAAGGCCTCGCCACAAAAGTCGACAGCGCCACAAGAGAGCCGTTTAACCCTGGCATGGCGAACTCGGCCCTAGTTGATCTTGGCGGCAGGGTTTTGCCGGCGCTGAGTGCGCTCGGCAATTAGCCCCTCGCGACGAATTTAGTTCTGGTCTGCTAGATAGACGCTGGTGTATCTGATTGTCGCAGGCAGTTTCTGGCCAAGACCATCGAAGCCGTTGAAGTTCAACATTGTTGATGGCCACGCGCGGTAACGCGTGATTACAACATCGACCTGACCATTGAATCCCTTGAGCGCAGCAAATGCCTTTTTCTCTTGCTTCAGTTCGGCCGAGCTCTTGTTGGTTACTTTGATTTTCGTGAAGTTTGCCTTAGTCAAGCCACCGGCCGGGTTCAAAGTGTTTGGGTTCAACTTGGTGATGTCGGTGCAGAAAGCCTTGCCGTTCACGCTCTTTGACGCCATGGCAGCGTCTTTTTGCGCTTGAACTTTAGCAGCATTGTTGCGGGTGAGCTTGTCGACCTTTGCTGCCTTCAAGATGCCGAACTGTTGGGTGCAGCTATAGCTCACACCGTTTGAGACGAAGCTGATGTCGGCTTCGATGTAACCGGTGTAAACGCTGACTGATTGAGCAACCAGTCTGCCGGTCGACGAATCCCAGCTTAGGTTGAATGACTCATCATTGGTCTGGTTAAAGCTCGTGCCGCCCGATGTGATGATTTCAAACGGTGCATCGCTGCCGTCTGTGGCTGGTGGATAAATGTCAATCGTGTCTGGGTCAATCGCAAAAGTGAAAGTTTGATCTGCCGATGCTGAATCATATCTGGCAGTTTCAGCGGCACTGGCCCTAATAGTGCAAGTGCCATAGCTAGTCACGTTTACGGCACCACTCGATGCATCAGAGATTGTGCAGTTCGAGGTGCTTGGGTCGACGACAGAATATGTGACTTGGGCCGAGCCAAGGGCATCAGCCTGATTTGAAGGGGTGAATATGCCACTGACCGGCACATAACCTGCAGGATCTGAATACCAAGTGACATAGCCAGGGCGTTTGGTGAATGTGAAAGTAACATCTTTTGTTGCGCTAAAACGCAGTGCGGTTTGCGCCGCAGTCGCACGCATGGTGCAGGTGCCGGCCGTGGTTACTGTGATGTCTGCCGAGCTTGAAGATGCAATCGAACAATCTGACGTTGTGCCTGCGCCTGCAACGACCGAATACGTAATTGTGGCACTGTCTGAAGTGCTGGCTGAAACCGTAGGACTAAATGTTGATGCGCCGGGCAATCTGTTGTAAGTCGCTGGTGACCATGAAATTGTCTGTGCACTGCGAGGCGGCACAGGAGTTGCCGAGGTCACCGCGCCATAGGCACTAACGCCAGCACCGTTGGTGCCGACGATTTGGTAATAGTAGGTCTGGTTTGCAGTTAGGCCGGTGATGTCTGCAACTGACGCTGTGGTGATGTTTGTGGCTGTGCCATCTGCAACATAGCCTTGCGAGCCATCGGTCTGTGCAGGTGAACCAACCGGGTTGCTCACGTCACAGGTTAGTGCCCCGTTGCCATCAACTGACGAGCTGGTTGAAACGCAAAAACTGATATTTGATTGGGTCGAGTAGCCCCAGCGCATGCGAACACCGTGGTCGGTCACAGATCCGTTGGCTCTGAAACTTGTGCCGGTTATGTTGGTCGGGTCGGCGTTGGCAACTGTAGGCGCAAAGACACCGATGACTGCCTGAGCGTCGTGACCTCGGTAGCCGGCATATGAATAGCCCGCACCAAGACTGCCCTTGAAATAGTAATGGTAGACCGCTGAGCCCGAAACGTAATCTGGTGCGCCGGCAATTGTGGCGCCGACTGCTACGTTGTAATCGCAATAGCCAGTCACGGTGTTCATGTGCCAGGTGTCTTGATCTAGGTTGACATATATGCTTGTTGGCAAGACGTTGTTGTGACCACAGTCAAATGTGTTCGATGTGGTTAGTCGGGTTGCGGTGACCAAAAACTTATAGGCATTGCCATAGTTGACGCCGCCGTCTGTGCGATAAACCTTCAGCACACCTGAATACATTCCTGGGGTTGCGTTTGCGGCAATTGTGAAGTTTTGTGGTGAAGTGATCGACTGTTCGCCTGCGGCTGGGCCGGCACTAAACAGGCCGTTGAGATCGCTAGCTGAATCCCAGCTTGAAGTTGTGCAGGGGTTGTTTCGGCTCTCATATGACAAAAAGCGAACAACATCGCCTGGCTGCACGTTGATCACCTGAGGTGTCGAAGTGTCTGGGCTAGTCGAAAGGGCACTCCAACACCATGGATGAACTTCAACGTTGACTGGCGGCACGGCGTTGGCCGGTGCAGCAGTGAACTGTGCGATGGCGAAAACTAGCGAGAGCGCCGAAATAACTGCGGCTAGTTTTTTAGTAAGTTTCAACAATTGTCTTGCCCGTTCGTTAGACTTTGGGCCTCAGACTGAGCCCACAGGTATCAAGTTAAGCAGAAACATGTGCTTTGGCGCGCCATTTCGAGGGCTAACAGTCGCAAATAGGCGTTTTAGTGGGTTAATCAGCGGCGGCTAGTTGACCGCAGGCGCCATCGATTTCTTTGCCACGCGTATCGCGCAAAGTAGCGGTGATGCCTGCATCTTCGAGTGCGCGCAAAAATACTCGAGTGGTTTCAGGCAACGATGCTGTCCAAACCGATCCTGGGGTGGGGTTTAGCGGAATCGGATTTACGTGCACCCACCCGCGGCCGCGCTCGTTGAGTTTTTTAGCCAACAACTCGGCACGCCACTGGTGATCGTTCATGTCTTTGATGAGCGCGTATTCAATCGATACTCGGCGACCAGTCTTTTGATAATAGTTATAGGCCGCATCGAGTGCTTCATCGACTTTGTATCGCGAGTTGATTGGAATGAGTTCATCGCGCAATTCGTCATCTGGAGCGTGCAAGCTGAGCGCAAAAGTGAGCGGCAGGTCTTCGTCGGCAAGTTTGTCGATTGCTGGCACAAGCCCAACTGTTGAGACAGTGATGTTGCGCGCAGACATGCCAAGGCCGTCTGGTTGCGGTGCCACCATGTTTCGAACCGCAGTCATCACTCGGGTATAGTTGGCAAGCGGTTCACCCATGCCCATAAACACGATATTCGTAACGCGCTCTGGGGCATCGCCCGGTTGCATTTGCCGACCGCCGAGTTCGCCGTTAGAGATCGCATGATTAGCACGCACAATCTGATCAACGATTTCGGCGGCAGACATGTTTCTTGTGAGCCCCGCTTGGCCGGTTGCACAAAACGGACAGTTCATTCCACAGCCTGCCTGCGACGAAACACAAAGTGTGATTCGCCCCGGATACCGCATCAGCACGCTCTCGACAAGCGCACCGTCAAAGAGTCGCCACAAGAATTTAATCGTGTCGCCCTTATCGGTTTGCAGGCGCTTAACTTCGGTTAGAAGCGGCGGCAACATTCCTGCAACTAGTTCATCGCGACCGGCTGCCGGCAGGTCAGTCATGTCGGCAGCGGCTGATGTGTAGCGCTCAAAATAATGGGTCGAAAGCTGCTTTGCTCGAAAACCTGGCAGGCCGAGTTCTTTTGCTTTTGCCACGCGCTCTGCCGCGGTCAGATCGGCGAGGTGAATTGGTGGCAGCTTGCTTGGTCTGGCAGCCTCGAATTGCAGAATCGGGCGGCCCTGATCGTCGAGCTTCTGAGTCCAACCTTCGGTGGCCGGGCGCACCTGACGTGATTCAGCCATGTCTACTCCTGCACAGTTGGGTTCCTAGACCAGTCTAGTTTTCGCACCAAACAAGTGCGCGCGGGTTAGTTAGTGGCGAGTAACTAATCCTTGGCCATCAAGCTGCCAAGAGCGCACATAGTCGATCGACATTTGGCTTGTCGTCCAATTGCCCCATGACCCACCGAAAGCGCCAGGCGAATTTTGGCCAAGTGCGTTGTTGAAGATCAAGAAGAACGGTGCGTTGAAAGACCAGAATGCCGCCGGTGAAGTTTGTGGTGTATCAGTGAAGAACAACTTGCCGTCAACATAAAACTCAACGCGGTTAGGCAACCAAGCCATGCCATAGGTGTGAAAGTCTGCGCTGTAATCTATGTTGCCGACGGTGTCGCCAACGTCATAGCCGTTGGCGCCAGAATTGTTGGCCTGGCCATTGGTCGAATAGTGAACCGCGGCTGAGTTGCGGTTCGGGTTATTGCGACCCTGCTCAGCGATATCAAGCTCGCCGCTTAGCGGCCAGCCGACGGTGGTGATGTTGTCGCCAAGAGCCCAAAACGCAGGCCAATTGCCAGAGCCAGCAGGCATCTTGATGCGAGCTTCGATGTAGCCGTATTTGAAAGACACCTTGCCTTGGGTGTCAAAACGGGCGCTCGAGAACGCGCAATACGAGCCGCCACAGTTTGCGCCAGCAGGCGCTGTGTTGGTTCGAGTTGTCGTGATCACGGCGTTGCCTTGGGCTGAGCCATCCTTGGCCACCGCAGTTGGGGTGTACCACTGCGCTTCGTTGTTCCAGCAGGTGCCGCCACCGTTTGCATCGGTATGGCCGCAATAGCGGGCAGTCCAGGTGGTGCTATCTATCGCGCTGCTCGACTTGCCTGCAAATTCATCAGACCAAAGCAAATTGCCGATTGTGTGACCGGCAATCGACGGAGTGATCTGTGAATAGTCATTGACCGCCCACTTGGCCCAAAGCGTCTTATTGCCAAGGGTCGTGTAACTGTCGCCCGGTTGGCCGATAACGGGGCCGGTCGAACTGAGAGCCCAGCCGATAA
>CAINTU010000146.1 GCA_903853515.1 uncultured Micrococcales bacterium
CAAAGTTGTTCCAGATCCAGCAAAAAAATCCAAGACAACATCGTTTTTTGTGCACATTCTAAGTACATCCAAAATGTACTCAAGGGGCTTCGGATTAGTGAATTCAGCCTTGACCAATTTTTTAATTAGCCTTGTTCCTGCTCCGCTATTGTACTTTGGGTCAATCCAGACAGATTTTGGCTTAGAAAGTCTCTCTTCTCCACCAGCAACTGTCAGTCTCTGTTTAACATAAATGACGGGCAATCCACGCGTCTCAATAACTAGAAGTTCTGAATCTTTCAGTTGGATAAATCTATCTTTTCCCCATCTCCAAGTTCCATCCGAACCATCGGAGAACGTTGGAATGATTTCAACCTGAGATGTACTTTCACGTTCCAGGGAAAGAGTGTCTGTTTCTTTATTCCAAAAAATTGGATAAAAGAGGCTTGGAGCGTCTTGCCTTCTAGCGTTAGAACCTCGTTTTCTAAGTGTTTCTGGCTTGAATCGACCCAACTTGTCTTCATGCTTATACTCTTTTAGCTGATCATCTGTTAGAGAGAAGCCTCTAATCTGAGCCAATCTGGAATCATTTGCGAAGACTAAAAGATACTCATGTGCTGTGGCGAAATGAGAACTATCGGAGCGACCTGCAAGATAATTCACGATAGTCAAGTCTCCAATGCAATTTCGCTCACCAAAAAGCTGCTCAAGCAGAAGCCTTAGACGAGAATGCTCGTTTCCATCAATGCTCACTAGTATCACACCTGTAGGCGCAAGTAGGTTCTTAGCTAGTTTGAGACGCTTATGCATGAAAGATAGCCAGGCTGAGTGTCTATATGAGTCCTCGTAGTCAATCAATTTGTCGTTATAGACAAACTCTTTTCCAGTGTTGTAAGGGGGGTCGATATAAATCACATCAACTTTGCCTCGATGAGTTGCTTGCAAAGTATGCAAGGCATGGAGGTTATCCCCTTCGATTAGCACATGCTGCACTTCGTTGGAATTTTCTGAATTTACGTTTTGTTTTTTGTCAGCGACGAAAACGGGTATTTCTTCAACGAGCTTTTGCTCCATAGCTTCGGGTTGGTTTTCCCAAATCAAGCCAAAATCTGTTACAGCCCGGTCTAGTCCAGATAATTTTGCCTCACCCGAGTCTGATTTGTTTAAGCCCATTAGAGCCGCCCTTGCAGTTTCGTCTTAAATATGTCCCCTTTTGGGAATATTCCCAATTGGGGATATTCTAAGCCCAGTCAATGACACCGCTATTCAGCCTCAAGTCCAAACTTCAGGCTCTTATCGATTCGCCAATTTGCAATGTCAGAGCAGCCCTATAAACTCTAAATCCGAACAAATGTTCGATTTATTGTTTGAGGTGTTTTATGGGTCGTATAGACGAATCTGTGGCTGTTTTGCTAGACCAGAAGGGCTCGCCTGCCATCTTTAGGTGGCGAAATGTTGACTTTCAGGTGAAGTCTAAGCCGGTTAGATGGTTTGCCCGGGCTGACTGGTGGCTTGGTGAAAGAGCCCACCGCGGTATTGGCGCAGGCATCATCGAAGTAGAGATGTGGCGCTTCTTGGCTACAGCCGAAGGCAAGGTGTCTTCGTTTGAACTGCTGCACAACACAACTGCTAATAGCTGGAAGCTGCTTAGAAGGTTTGAGTGAGATTCAGCCACCTGCATGTTGCTTCTGGCTTTTCGGCGCACTATGGGGTGAACCGTCCAGAGCTTTTAGTCGAAGCGTCTAAAGCGCTTGGCTTTGATGCCGCTGCCCTGACCGATCGAGACGGCCTCTATGGTGCGGTGAAGCATATGGGGGCCTGCATCAAACTGGGCCTCTCGCCCATTGTTGGTTGCGATCTGCCGCTGCTAACCGATGCTGGTGAACCAGACGGGCGCATCGTGGTGTTAGCGCACGGCAACGACAATGGGCGGGGTTGGGCAACGCTGTGCGCAATAGTTTCTAAGGCGCACAAAAAAGGCAAGCACAATCAACTTGGCATCAAGCGGAGCGACTTGGCGCGACTAGTAACCGCCGGCGACTTTGCCGCCTGCACGGTTTTGATTGGTGCCGAGAGCGATGTTGGTTTAGCTGTTGAACGCGGTGATCGCCAAGAAGCGATACGGCTATTAGATAACTGGTTGTCACAGTTTGCTGTGCCGGCGGCGTTAGGCATCGAAGTGGTTAGCCACCTAACCGAACCTGGCACAGCTAGGTCATCGCTGCATGCCAAACGACTAATGCAGTTGGCCGACAGCAAATCGGTGCCGTGCGTATTAACCAACGCGGTTCGATACCTAGAACCCGATGAAGCAATCACCGCCGATGTGCTTGATGCTGCAAGGCACCTTGAGGCATTAGGCAATTTTGCCCCACAACCTAACGCGCAAGCTTGGCTAAAACCAATTGACCACATGCAGGCGGTTGCCCTCGAGATTTGCGAAGACGCGGTGAGGGCCAAAAAACTGATGGCCGACACCGCTGCCCTAGCCGATATTTGCAGGCTTGACCCACCGACCGATTGCGGCTGGGGCAAACCTAAGACACCCGAGAAAGAAGCGTTGGGCATCGACGGCAATCCGTTTGAAGTGCTGTTTGCCAAAGCCCAAGCAGGCATCGATTGGCGTTACCCAAACGCCAACACCAAAACAATCGCAACCGTGCAGCACCGGCTAAACAAAGAACTGATCACAATCAACAAGCTTGGCTTTGCCACCTATTTTTTGACCGTAGCCGACGTGGCCCAAATGATTCGCGACATGCGCATTCGCACAGCCGCCCGAGGCAGTGGCGCTGGCTCGCTAACCAACTATCTGCTTGGCATCAGCGGGGTCGACCCGATCGAACACGAACTGCTCTTTGAGCGATTCTTGAGCACCGAGCGCACCAGCCTGCCCGATATCGACATCGACGTTGAATCAGCCAGACGGCACGACATCTATCGAGCGATATTCAAACGCTTCGGCGACAAGCGCGTAACCCTGCTTTCGATGCAGTCGACCTATCGCGGTCGCGGTGCAATGCGTGACGCCGCACTAGCCCTCGGGCTTGACGATAACCAGATAGACGAAATCGCTAAGTCGATGTGGCGCTTTAGCGCACGCAGCTTTAGAAACGCCTTGAGCGTGAAACCCGAGTTGGCCGAGTTTGCCGAAGCCGTCGAACAAGACCGCAAGATGAACCTGCTGGTCGATCTAACCGAACGACTAGATCGAATACCACGCCATATCTCGATGCATCCATGTGGGGTTATCTTGGGTGATTTGACCCTGCCGATGCTGACCCCGGTTGAACCATCGGGCATGGGTTTGCCGATGAGCCAGTTTGATAAAGACGACATGGATCCGATGGGGTTACTCAAACTCGACGTTTTGGGCGTGCGCATGCAAAGCACCATGGCCTATGCGGTGAGCGAAATCAAACGCGTGCAGGGCAAAGAGATTGAGCTAGACGAGATCGCGCGTGACGACGAAGCCACCTTTGAGCTGATTAGAAGCACTAATACACTGGGCATTTTTCAGATTGAAAGCCCGGGCCAACGCGAACTGACCGGCAAGCATCAGCCGACAAAGTTCAACGACCTGACGATACAGATATCGCTGTTTAGACCAGGGCCAATGAAAGGCAACATGATTGCGCCCTATATCGATGCGCGCATGGGAATTGCCAAGCCCGACTATATTCACCCAGACCTAAAACCGATTCTGAGTGAAACGTTTGGTGTGGTGATATTCCACGAACACGTTTTGCGCATTCTGCACATCATGACCGGTTGCGGGCTAGCTAAAGCCGATGAGATGCGAAGGCAACTAGAGAACCCCAAGAGTCGCGGGCTTATAGAGATCTTCTTTAGGCAAGCATCGGCTGAGAAAGGCTATGACCAGCTGACCATAAATCGGGTGTGGCAGATTCTCGAAGGCTTCGGCAGCTTTGGTTTCTGCAAGGCACACGGCGCGGCCTTTGCTCTGCCGACCTATCAGAGCGCTTGGCTAAAGACGCACTACCCCACCGAGTTTTTGGCTGGAATTATGACGCATGACCCTGGCATGTATCCGCGAAGGTTGCTGCTTGCCGAAGCCAGAAGGCTTGGCGTGAATCTGTTTGGCATCGACGTGAATCGCTCAACCAACGAATACCGGGTCGATGTGGTCGATGTGGTTGATTCTGGTGCTGGGTCTGAGTCTGGGGTTAGTCAATCTGGTGAGGGCAAAAAGGTAACTGGCATCAGGCTGTCGTTTGTTGATGTGCAGGGCATTTCGACTGCAGAGACTGAGCGCATCATCGCTGGCCAGCCCTATGAAAACCTGACCGACTTTTTTGTGCGGGCACGCCCAAGTCGCCGCACCTTTGAGCGGCTCGCGCTAGTTGGCGCATTCGATGATTTGGTTCGGGCAACTGCCCCGAGCGCGACACGAGGCGACATCGTGGCGCGAGTCAAAGAGCTAAACGCCCTAAAGAAGAGACCAGAGTTAGAGACCAAAGATTCGCTGTTTTATAACAACGGCAAAGACCATGTGCCGGCAGGCAACCCAGAACCAACCACCAGCGAAAAGGTTGCAGCTGAGCTTGGGCTGTTGGGCCTCGACATTAGCGCTCACGTGCTCGAAGAATTCAGGCCCATGCTCGACGAGCTAGGGGTCAGCTTTGCCAGCGAACTAAACAACCTGCGCAATAAAACGAACGTGCTTGTGGCCGGCATTCGGGTGGCAACACAAACCCCGCCGATGCGATCTGGCAAGCGAGTGGTGTTCGTTAGCCTCGACGACGGCAGCGGAGTAAGCGATGCAACATTCTTTGAAGACGCCCAAGAGCGTTGCGCTCACGTGTTGTTCAACAATCGCCTGCTGCTAGTTGGCGGCAAGATCCGGCGCACCGGCGTGCGAGGTATCTCGGTGATGGCCGAAAACGCCTGGGATATTCGCGAACTATGGCGCGACTGGCAAGCCAAACAAAAGTTGAAGGCGGCAGGCGAAACCGGTGCTAGGCAACTTGAATTGAGCGCTTAGCTGGCTAAATTGTCGAATTCAGCAAGAATCGCGGTTGTGCCTGAAGCGCCGACTCGGCTGGCGCCTGCTTCGGCCATATCGATTAGCGCATCGAGGCTGCGAATGCCGCCAGAAGCCTTGACCCCTAGGCGGTCGCCGACGGTCTTGCGCATCAGGGCGATGGCTTCAACGGTTGCTCCGCTAGCCGCAAAACCAGTTGAAGTTTTGACGAAGTCGGCACCAGCCGCTTCGCTTAGCTCGCAGGCCTTAACTATTTGCGCTGGCGACCACAAACAGCTTTCGATGATCACCTTCACGTGCGCCGCCGCATTCGTTGACTTGGCTGCATCGACAACCGCCTTGATGTCGGCCTGAACGGTATCGAAGTCTGCGCTTGCAAAAGCGCCAAGATTCATAACCATGTCGACCTCGATTGCGCCATTAGACACTGCTTCGCGAGTCTCGGCTGCTTTGGTGGCGGTCGTAACTGTGCCGTGGGGAAACCCGATCACGGTGCAAAGATTCACTTGGCTATTTGCTAGCGCTTTAGCTGCGTGCACGACGTCAATCGGGCGAATGCAAAGGGCCGCCACCTGGTTCTCTAGCGCTACCGCAATCGTGCTCTCGAGGTCGGTTGTGGTTGCCTCTGGTTTCAAAAGAGTGTGATCGATAAGTGCAACGATTTGCGCCTTGGTATACCCGCGATAACTTGACATGGCTCAAGTCTAAGTTTGTTTACTGATGGCGTTGTTTTGGGCGGCAACTAATTCTGACTTGGTAACGCATGGTGACAAGCGAGAGCCCGTGGCGGTAAAACCCACCGTTAAAAAGAAAACTCGCCACTTGGGCGAGTATCTTTTGTGGAGGTAATGGGACTATGTTCGAACCCCTCCTGGGGCCAGAAACTCCCCAGTTTGAATCGCACTGGGAGTTTGGTTTCCACTTAAATTGTGAGGATTGCGTTTCATGCTCGGACGAATACCCAGATATTCACATCAGTTCCCTAGGTTTCTTGTGTCAGTCGCGCGTCGGCTTTGGTGACTGTATGACTTGCCTCCGAGAGATTCAGATTGCTTCTTCGTCGATGGCTACGACGGTGTCATACAGTCCGTAATGACGGAGTTTCGGATGTGAGTCAATTCCGGTGTATGCCAGTGATGAGTCTTCGTATCGACGGAATGCGAACACGGCTTGGTTCATGTGAGTTGAATTGAATACTCCTAATGAAACAAGAAGGTTGAAGTCATTGACGGTAAGCCCTGTGACTGCCTTAAACAGATCAGGTTCAAGCTTTGTGATCACATCAGACAGGGTGTTCTCACGGAAGTCCGTCAGGTACATGAACGCCGGAATGCGGGTCGCAAACTTGATGAGCTTGTCCTGAATCTGCTTGCGCTTTGACTTGTATTCCTTCTCTTCATCTGAGAGCTCTTTCTTCTTCTTGTCCGAGAGTTTGTCGCCTTTTTTCTTCTTTGTATCGCGAACATCTTCACTCTTATTAACAACGGTCTCAAAGATCGAACTACCAAGAGCTCGGAAACCCTCAATGTTCATGATGGCGTCCATTGCTTCCTTGCTTGCAATGATTCGTTTCAAGGTGTCGTTATCGACATTGACCAAGATTGCTGATTCCCATTTACGGGCGAGCAACGTTGCAGAAGTTCCTGCCATTGCAATGTCGAGAATGCCACCCGCATCAATCTGAGTCATGTTTGAACCGTCGTAGGCAAGAACAGGCAAAAACTTCACAAGTTCCTCAACTGCCTCTTCTGGGTTTGCTGTTTCAGGTGATAGACCTTGGCCGTATTCAGCAATCTGTCGCAGCGCGCGAGTAGGTGCAAAGTCGAACACAAAGCAGACTGGCTTCATTACCGCTTCTTCCTGTGGATTGTCGCCGTTAGGGTTTTTGATAGACCACGGTGACTGCACTCGGAACGCTGCTTGAAAATAGGTCTCAGGTGACTTGAGGTTACGCAACATC
>CAINTU010000147.1 GCA_903853515.1 uncultured Micrococcales bacterium
ACATCGTGATCGAAGTGATGGGCGGCATCGAACCGGCGCGCAGCTATATTTTGTTGGCCCTAAATTCGGGCAGCGATGTGATCACTGCCAACAAAGCGCTGCTGGCAACCCACGGACCAGAACTTTTTGAAACCGCAGAGCAGGTTGGCGCGCAGATTTATTTCGAAGCTGCCGTAGCAGGTGCGATTCCAATCATTCGACCGCTGCGCGAATCGCTAGCCGGCGACAAAATCAAGCGCATCATGGGCATCGTGAATGGCTCGACAAACTTCATTCTTGACCGCATGGATTCGCAGGGGCTCACTCTTGAAGCCGCCATGGCTGAAGCCACCGCGCTTGGTTACCTTGAGGCAGATCCGGCGCTCGATGTTGAGGGCTATGACGCCGCTCAAAAGGCCGCAATTTTGGCCTCGCTCGCTTTTCACACCGAGGTTTCTCTCGACGAGGTTTATCGCGAAGGCATCACGCAAATCACCAAAGCCCAAATGGCTGCCGCGAAGCGTGACGGCTATGTGATCAAGTTGCTAGCGATTTGCGAAAAGCTGCAGAATGCAGATGGTGTTGACGAAGGTATTTCGGTGCGCGTTTATCCGGCGTTGATTCCTAACGAACACCCGTTGGCCTCAGTTCGCGGTCCGTTCAACGCCGTCTTTGTCGAAGCAGAAGCTGCCGGCCAGCTGATGTTCTATGGTGCTGGTGCTGGTGGGCTGCAAACTGCATCTGCTGTTTTGGGTGACCTAGTTTCTGCCGCCAAGCGCCACGTTGTTGGCGGGCCAGGCTTAGCCGACTCTGCCCACTCTGATTTGCCGGTATTGCCAATTGATCGAATTAAAACCAGATACCAAATCACACTTGAGGTCACCGACCAGCCGGGTGTCTTGGCGGCGGTTGCAAACATTTTTGCAGCACACGATGTTTCGATTGAAACGGTTGAACAGACCATCGAAAAAAAGGGTTCTGAGCGCGAAGTTGCGCTCATTGAAATCGGAACCCACGAAGCCAGCGACAAAGACTTGTCTGCTGTCGTTAAAACTCTCGCCGCCAGCGACGCCGTCGAGTCGATCATCTCTGTGATCAGAGTCGAAGGGGTCTAAATGGCACACCAATGGCGCGGCGTTATTCGCGAATATTTTGATCGTCTAGATATTTCTAGCGACAACCCAATCATCACTTTGGGCGAGGGTGGCACACCACTCGTGCACGCGCCGGCACTGGCTAAATTGCTCGGTGCCGCTGAGGTTTGGCTAAAAGTTGAGGGCATGAACCCAACCGGTTCGTTCAAAGACCGTGGAATGACCATGGCGGTTTCTAAAGCCGTCGGTCACGGTGCCAAGGCTGTTATTTGTGCATCAACTGGCAATACTTCGGCATCGGCCGCTGCTTATGCCGCTGCCGCAGGCATCAAATCTGTTGTGCTCGTGCCAGAAGGCAAGATTTCGCTGGGCAAACTAAGCCAGGCGGTTGCACACAAGGCGGCAATCTTGCAGGTGCGCGGCAACTTCGACGACTGCCTGCGTTTGGCTCGCGACCTAAGCGAGAACTACCCAGTGCACCTGGTGAACTCGGTTAACCCTGACCGCATCGAAGGCCAAAAGACCGGTGCCTTCGAAGTTGTTGAGGCGCTAGGTTTCGCCCCTGACATTCATGCGTTGCCAGTTGGCAATGCGGGCAACTATTCGGCATGTTTCAAGGGCTATCTCGAAGACCTAAACGAGGGCACCATCACAACCGTGCCTCGCATGTGGGGTTTTCAGGCAGAAGGCTCTGCTCCTTTCACCGTGGGCCATCCTGTCGAAAATCCAGAGACCATCGCCACAGCTATTCGCATCGGCAATCCTGCATCCTGGGATTTGGCTCTGAGCGCACAAGACTGCTCGCTTGGCGAATTCGGTGCTGTTAGCGATGCAGAAATTTTGTGGATGCACAGATTTTTGTCAAACGAATGTGGTGTGTTTGTTGAACCGTCGTCGGCAACCGGCGCTGCTGGCCTCTTGAAAAATAGCAAGCTCGGCAAAATCAAATCGAGCGACAAAATCGTCGTGACTGTCACCGGCCACGGTCTAAAAGATTCTGGCTGGGCTCTAAAAGATGCAGACGGTCACGCAATCGAACCAACGTCGTGTTCTAACAATGCTGAAGAAGTTGCAGATCTTCTGGGATTGGCTCACAACTAATGAGTTTGGTTGGCAGATCTGTTCACGTTAAAGTGCCGGCAACCTCGGCAAACCTTGGCCCTGGTTTTGACACTTTGGGAATGGCGCTCTCGTTTTATGACGAACTCGAAGTCGAGGTCGTGCCTGGTCATGATGTGACAGTTGAAGTTATCGGCGAGGGTTCAGGTGATGTGCCAACTGGCAAAGACAACTTGATTGTCAAATCAATTGAGCACACTTTTAAGCACTTCAATCAAGAAATGCCTGGCTTAAAACTTTTGGCACACAACAACATTCCGCACGGCAGGGGAATGGGTTCATCTGGCGCAGCGGTTGTAGCCGGCATCATGGCAGCCAAAGGATTGCTCGAAGGGGTCGTCGAAATCGACAGTGAAGACCTGCTTGAAATTGCGACCGAAATCGAAGGCCACCCAGACAACGTTGCACCTGCTCTGTTCGGTGGCATGACTATCGCGTGGGAAGACGATAACGGCCCGCACCACAAAAAGCTCTTTGTGCACCGCGGTGTTTCACCGCTGGTGTTGGTGCCCAAAAACAAAATGTCTACGGCGCTGGCAAGATCGCTGCAACCAGACTCGGTGCCGCATGACGACGCTGTGTTCAATGTGTCTCGTTCGGCACTGTTGATCGCCGCGCTCACCCAAAGCCCAGAACTTTTGCTGGCCGCAACAGAAGACCGGTTGCACCAGAATTACCGGGCGGCAGCTATGCCTGAAACAGATGCGGTTATTCAGCGCATGCGGGCCGCCGGTCACGCGGCGGTTGTCTCGGGCGCCGGCCCAAGCGTGTTGGTGCTTGCCAGCGACCCCGCTCAAAGGCTGGCCGCGGCAGTCCTAGCCGCAAAAGAGTTTGCACAGTGGATGCCGCTAATGTTGGCGGTTGACTTCAAAGGTGCTACTGTGGTCTTGCATCGAAACCAAGACAGCAAGTCTTAGCTGTTTTTCGATAGCTCGCTCAAATTAGCGATTAGTGCACGGCTAGCAAGGCTGGCAAGTGTCAACCGACAGTCAATACAAAAAATCTTTGGGCTGTCAAACCAAGAAAGAGCATTTATCCATGGATGAAATCCAAAACGAAAACTTGCCCCAGCGCAAAACTCGCCGTGTCACCGTTGATCCGGTAGCGGCTGAGAGCGATGGCGGCGAAGCCCCGGCCAAGCGCCCGGCGGCACGCAAGCCAAAGTCAACCGAGGGAGATGCGCCGAAGGCCGAAAGTGTCGACAAGGCACCGGCCAAGGCAGCCGCTGAATCAAGCGCCGCCTCGAGCGAAAACAAATCTTCTGACTCAGGCGACTCAAACGGCCAGGGCAACAACAACCGCAACCGTAATCGCAACCGAGGTGGCCAACAACGTTCAAACAACAACGGCGACCAGTCATCTGAGTCAGCTGGCGAGCAGAACGGCGAGCGCACACCATCGCGCAACGCCGAG
>CAINTU010000148.1 GCA_903853515.1 uncultured Micrococcales bacterium
AACTAGAGCACGACCAAACAGTTTGGATCAAACTCTAAATTTGAGTTGATGCGAAAGCGGAAAATGAAATCCCCCGGCCTTAGTTGGTCGGGGGATTTCATTTTCAACTCGGCAGGGTTTGGCGCCGGCTAATCTAAAGCCAGACGTGACTTGCCGGTATAGCGTCTTGGCGTGAACAACATTGTTAGCGCGGCGGCTGCGATTGGCATGCCCAGAGTAAGCGTGAGCAATTGCACCACCGGCACTGCAAAGTCAGAAGTCAACTTATTGCTCAAAACCAACGACAGCGCCAAACCAACAGTTGCCCCAAAAACGCTGCCGAGAAGTGTTAGCGCAATTGCCTGAAAAGTTAGCACTTTCGCCCTAAACGATTTAGATGCGCCGACAGACCAGAGCGTGGACTGATCAGCCTTGCTTTCGATTTGCGAGAGAGCGAGTGCGATCAGAGTTGTGGCCATGATGAACAATCCGGCAATCAAAGCGATAATCCATGACGCGCGTTCGAGGTCAATACTTAGCCCTGGGTCATATGTGTAGCCACCGGGCAACGCCTGAAAAAGGGCGTCTTTTTGATCGGTGGTCAACGCTGACTTGTAATTAACTACCGCAGCCAACACATGAAAGTCGATGCCGAGCCTAGTTGCGGTGGCTGGTGGAATCACAACCGCAAGCATCGTGTCGTTTGACGACGATGTGACAGCTTCAATCGATTCGGTGCGGCTGGGCTTAGTGATATCAATTAGCTTGCCGTCAGCGTCTCGAGCCGGCCAATACTTAAGCTCTGGCAACTCTTTTTCGCCAAGCACCAACGGGTCGATTCCAGATGGGTACCAGTTGAGTTGCAGTTTGTCACCCGTTAGGAATCCTCGGTTGAAAACAACTGCTTTACCGGCACCGAGTGCCGCCTCAGCGGCACCATCGATGCGACCGCCCATCAAGAGTCGAAGCTTTTGGGCATCAGCGATGATGAATGATGAAGTTGCCTGTGGTATCAGCCCGCAGTTTTTGTATTTTGGCAACGCCAATATTCGGTTTGCGGCGCGCGAATCGCCCTTGGCATAAAGGTTGGTTAACGTCTTTGCCATCGGGCTGCCACTCATATATGGGCACAGATAATCTCGGTTAATATGGGCATAAGGCACCTGCCCCTCTGCACCAAGAATCAGTTCGCCGGTGCTATAAAACTCGAAACCCTGTGTAGCAAAAGTTTGGTGCATGCTGATTAGGCCACTCGATTTAGTCGGGGCGAGTGTGCTGGCCGAATCGAGTTGCTGTCTAAGTTCTTTAGCGCGGGCGGTTAAATATGCATGCAGGTCGGCTTTGCTATGAAGTCGCTTTTCGTTGTAACCGGTTTGAAGCAGAATCTGATTCGGTTCGGTTATTGGTTGATATGTATCGACTTCTGGCTTCATCACTGTATAAAACAATGCCAAAATAGTCGTAGCAATAAACGAGGTTGCAATTACCGAGGCAATCACAGCCGTGAACCTTTTGCGGTTGAAAACAAGATCATTCGTCGCGTATGACGCACTCGTGCCGAATCGCCTAAAGACGAAACGCGCAAAAATCAATACCCAGGATGACCCGACCAACAGGCCGATGATTGCGGCGATAGCTGCAAAGACGGCAAGATAAATGACGAGCGCTTGGATTGTGTCTGCCTGCTGATATGTCAGTTCGCCCTTAATCTGCTGATTGCTCACGTAAGCCCAAATCGGCGCGCAAATCGCAAGGCCTGCGGCACCAGCCAAAATCAGAATCAAACTGAATACGCCAGTGCGTTTGCGCACTTTGGGGTCGCGCCTAGTGCCGCGCAAAGTGGCAAGTACGTCAACCTTCGCCGCTGCCCTTGCCGGCAACGCGCTGACGATTGCACCGATGAGTGCGCCGCTGAGCACGAAAGTAATCAGGTAGCTCACTGGCAGATGGAATCCTGGGTAATTGATTTTTGAACCGTCGCTGATTGACGGTGACAGTAATGCCGATAAAGTGGCCCCAGCAACCGCGCCAACCACACCGCCTAAAACACCGAGCCAGATGCCGTTAGATATTGTGACGAAACGCAGCGTCGCGCGACGTGCGCCGAGCGAACTGATCACCGCGATAGAGCGAGCTTGGCGACGGGCAGCAAACGAGAATGCCGAAGCGGTTAGGGCGATGACCGGCAACAACAACAGCGGCAAAATCAAAATGTATTCGATGCCACTTAGCGAGCTAGACCGGGTGTCGAGTGCACCGCTAGCCAGAAGCGGCACCTGAGCATCGCTTGGTGGATTCAACAGCACCGAACGCGAGAGTGTGCCGACACCTTGCCTATTTAGTTTGATGGTTTGCGCCCAAGTGAGCGGCTTGTGCCCGAAAGCGTAAAAGACTGTATTTTGAGTCGGGGTTGGTGAATCACCGAAAAAGCCGGGTAACACAAAAATCTCGGCAGAGTTGCGAT
>CAINTU010000149.1 GCA_903853515.1 uncultured Micrococcales bacterium
AATGTTGCCGGCGACTTTTAGCGAGCGCAGTCGACGTTCTCGGGCTTCACCATTTGTTGCAAGCCTTCTGGCCATACCGACATGCGATTGCGCTTGGGCCGCGCTCGCGGTGGCAAGCTCTGGCTCGATGCCGAACTTATTGGTGAGCAGCGCTGCAACATCAGCAACCGATGGCACCTTGAGCATCACTCGACGAACCCGCGAGCGAATCGTAGGCAGCATGTCGTCGGCACTCGGCGCGCAGAGCAACCAAATCGTGCCGCGAGGTGGTTCTTCTAAAGATTTGAGCAGCAGGTTTGAACTGCGCTCAGCCATGCGATCGGCGTCTTCGATCAGCATGATGCGAAAGTTGCCAACTGCTGGCTCGAACTGGCTCGTGTCGATATATTCACGGATTTCATCAATCGAAATCTGCACGCGCTCGGTTGCCAACACGTTTAGGTCTGGGTGGTTGCCGATGCGAATCATCTCGCACGAATTGCAACTGCCACAGCCTTTATCGGTGCAAAGCAGAGCTGCGGCAAATGCCTGCGCAATCTGCGAGCGGCCCGATCCCGGTGGCCCCGTGAACAACCAGGCATGGTGAACGCCGTCTGCCCGGCCGTCGACAGCGTGCTCTAGCTGCGCAATAGCCTCTGGTTGCCCGACCACGTCTTGCCAAATGGGTGTGTGTTGCGTTGTCATGTTCATCGACTAAAGAAGGCTCGCGACTTTTGTCTTAATTTGTTCGGCCATCGCTTCGACGCTTTGACTCGCATCAATCACAATAAATCGTTCGGGCTCAGCCGCAGCTAAATCTAAATAGGCCTGTCTGGCGCTCTCGAAGAACTCGGTTTTTTCGCGCTCAAGGCGGTCTGGTTCGGTGCCAGTTTGGTTGCGGCGTGCACGCGCAACTTCGGCGGGCAGGTCGAGCAACACAGTGAGGTTAGGCAAAAGGTTGCCTGTCGCCCACATCGATAGGTCGCGCACTTCTTTACGGCTCAGGTCGCGACCTGCCCCCTGATATGCGATTGACGAATCTAGATAGCGGTCGCTGATGACGATTTCGCCTCGCTCAAGAGCTGGGCGAATCTTGGTTGCCACGTGATGCCCGCGATCTGCTGCATAAAGCAACGCTTCGCTTCGTGGGGCGATACCGCCCTTGTGATGCAAAAGTATCTGGCGAATCTCGACGCCGAGTTCGGTGCCACCTGGTTCGAGTGTGCGCACAACTGTTTGCCCAGCATCGACCAAGAACTTTTCGAGCAGGTCGGCCTGCGTCGATTTGCCTACGCCATCGATGCCTTCGAATGAGATAAACAATCCGGCCAAAGTTAGTCGGCCTTCTTGCGAGTCGCGCCACGCTTAACCACTCGAGTCGAGCCAGCTTTGCCTCGACCAGCACGTGATGCCTTCGGCGCTGGTTCGCCTGGCTCAAGGCCTAGCTTTTCACGGCGAATCTGAAGCAGTTCGAATGCACGCTCTGGCGTCATCTCTTCGAGCGGCTCGTCTTTTGGCACTGTCGCGTTGATAACACCATCTGTCACATAGGTGCAGAACTGGCCAGACTTAGCAACCACATTGCCTTTCGACGCTGGGTCCTCGCCAAACTCTTTCAACGGTGTAGCCGCTGTGCGACGACCACCGTATTTGGGTTGCGCGAACAATTCGAGCGCGCCAGCCAAATCGATGTCAAAGATCAGCTCTTCGGCAGGCAGGCTTCGAGAATCTTTACCCTTCAAAAGGTATGGGCCAAATTTGCCGTTTTGCGATGTGATTTCGACCGAAGACTCTGGGTCGATGCCAACGGTTCGCGGCAACGACAACAACGCTACGGCTTGCTCGAGTGTGAGCGACGAGGCATCCATGCTCTTGAAAAGCGATGCCGTCTTTTGCTTCTTGGCATGTTCGTCATCGAGCACAATGTATGCACCAAAGCGGCCGTCTTTGAAAACGATATTAAAGCCAGTGGCCGGGTCAACGCCGATGATGCGGTCTTTCAGCACGGGTGCGGCAATGAGCTCGCGTGCCTTTTCGACGGTCAACTCGTCGGGTGCAAGACCTTCGGGAATATTGACAATGCGGCGACCGTTTTCGTCGGCACCATCGACACCAGGTGTTCCGGTTGTTTCGATATATGGGCCGAACTTGCCGGTGCGCAGTGTGATGCCGTCAGCGATTGCCATCGAGTTGACTGCTCGCGGATCGACGTCGCCGATGCTTTCGACGATTTCGTGCAACCCAGCATTATCGTCGACGCCGAAATAGAAACGCTTTAACCAGTCACTGCGATCGAGCTTGCCTTCGGCGATTTCGTCGAGGTCTTCTTCCATGCGGGCTGTGAATTCATAGTCAACCAACTTGGCGAAGTTCTCTTCGAGAAAACGGGTGATTGTGAAGGCGATCCACTCAGGCACCAGCGCTTGACCGCGCTTGGTGACGTAACCCTTGTTGATAATGGTCGACATGATTGCCGCATAGGTCGAAGGGCGGCCGATGCCGTCTTCTTCGAGCGCTTTAACTAGCGACGCTTCGGTGTAACGCGGAGGTGGCGTGGTGGAGTGACCCTTTGCGATGATGTCGACTGCGTTGACCAACTGCCCGACGTTTAGCGCAGGCAACTTCGATTCGGCCTCTTGTGCATCGTCGTCATTGCGCGATTCGTCTTGGCTTTCTTCATAGGCGGCCAAAAATCCTCTAAAAGTAACAACTGTGCCACTCGCAGTAAATTCGGCGCGGTCGCCACCCGGCAGCGGGAATGCAGCAATTTTTGCAGTCGTGGTCGACACTTTGGCGTCTTCCATCTGCGAGGCAATAGTGCGCTTCCAGATCAGGTCATAAAGTTCGAAGGCACGGCCATGCAAAACGCTAGCCAATTCGCTAGGTCGCTTGAAAACTTCGCCAGACGGACGAATAGCTTCGTGCGCCTCTTGAGCGTTTTTGTTTTTGCCCTGATAAACCCGTGGCGCAGCTGCGACGTTTTCGGCACCAAACATTTCTTTGGCCTGAGCTCGAGCTGCATTGATTGCCTGCATCGATAGGGTCGGTGAGTCGGTACGCATATAGGTAATGTGACCGTCTTGATAAAGCGATTGAGCGACATCCATAGTTTGCTTTGCTGACATGCGCAACTTGCGCGATGCCTCTTGTTGCAAAGTGGATGTGGTGAACGGCGCCGCTGGTCTGCGAGTGCTTGGTTTTGCTTCGACGCTGACAACCTCTAGCGGAATGCTGTCGTCGGTTAGCACCTTGGCTAGGTTCTGAGCTTGGTCTTCACTTAGCAGCAATACGTTTGCGGTCAGTTCACCGCGGTCGTTGAACGAATCACCGGTTGCTATGCGCTGGCCATTGAGGCTCTGCAACTTGGCTTCAAAGTTTGGTTCGCCCGCGATCTTGGTGTCGACAACTAGCTTGATATCGAAATAGTCGGCCGAGATGAATGCCATGCGCTCACGTTCACGCTCAACCACCAAACGCATTGCAGGTGACTGCACACGGCCGGCAGAAAGGCCGCGGTTGATTTTGCGCCAAAGCACTGGCGACACTTCGTAACCATAGAGGCGGTCGAC